>CALZMB010000136.1 GCA_945788485.1 uncultured bacterium
GTCCCGGGACTGTGTCCCGGGTTACGACCGCATTACCTCCCTACGGTCAGTGGGTCCAAGGACAAATCTCGCTTAGTACAGCCTTCCAGGCTGTACATTGTCAACATACTTTATTACTCACGAAACTTGAAATTTGCAGCAATAAAAAAGCGAACGCGGCTCCACAAAGCCGCGTTCGCTTTTATAGTTATTGGCGTGTCCTTCTTTGCTGTCTCGTTCCGCCTTTCCTGTCTTTCATGTTCGCCTTTCGCTTCGCGAGGTGTCCCATCGCTTTCCTTTCCATCTCGTATGCGCGTTGTATCTGCCTTTGCGTCATGAACTTGCTGTATTCCTTGTAGTATTTCTTCCTGATGGCGAGCAGTTTCTCCGTATAGTCGAAATTGTCGTTGATGTTCTTCTCAATCTCGCTTTCAGACATCCCCGCCTGTTTCTTCGCCTTCTTCTCAGGGCGCAGCGCCCACACCTCTTTCTGGTATTCGCAGAATGTGCGGACATATTTCTCTGCCGTCTCCTCGTCGAGAGCGATCGACTGCGCGATGTATCTTGCCTGCCGTTCAGCCAGCTGTTCGCGTGTCATGCGCTGTCTTTGCTTGTCTTTGCGTTGCTTCGCCTGTTCTGTGCGCTGCGTCTCGTTGTCCTTCTGTTGTGCTGTTGCCGTGTTGCCTGCTGCTGACATCATGAGTGCGAGCAGTGCGATGAAAATTTTGTGTCTCATAATCGTGGTTTGTTTTGGTGATTGAAATGTAATTCAAAAATATCTGGATTTGTTCCTTGTTAAATCAATTATTGGTTCCAGGCTGGAAGCAACGGTCGCTGACCACAGGGAGGCAAAGGCTACACTAAGCGAGGCGGTCGTAACCCGTGAGGCGGTCTCAGGCCTTACATGGCGGGACAACGGTCTGTAAGACAGTATTTTGAGACAGTTGATTGTAATATATGTATGTGGCGAGGTACTGCCTTCCAGGCAGCCGCGTCAGCAGCTTTTTCCGAGGACTTCGTCCTCGGTTACGACCGCTTCGCTTAGTACAGCCACTATTCGCACATTGTCTATATTCAGCGGTGCTCATCAATTTCATAGTCCAGGCTGGTCGTGACATATATATAGTATCCACTTATAAATCTATTGATAGTCAACCTTGTTGCTTGCTTCCAGCGCTTCTTTCAATGTTAAAAAAGTATCATCAGCTATCTGCTGACGGCCATGTATGATACTATTTTTACATCGGAATACAGCCGTGAAATCCGTTGCGCCTTCCTGCTGCCGTTTTTTCAGCGATTTTTCGCTGTTTTCTTGTGTGTTGTGTATGTTATTGACATTCAGCGTGATATGCGATTTTCTGGTTTTCTGTTATGTCTTTTGGCTGTCAAAAACCGTGCAAAAGACTTCCAAGACAGACAATTTTGCCTCGCCACTTTGACTATTTCGCCGCCTCATTTTGACTGTTTTGCCGCCTCACTTTGACTATTTTACGCTTAAAAACACTCAAAGTGACACCCCGAAAGGCTGTTGTTGGTGCCCCAAATAGTATTTTCCGCAGCCGTAAACATGATTTTCATGTCTTCCGGCGGGTGCAAGAAAGTGTCAGCCGCAGGGTTGTTGTGATATGATAATAGCAGGTGTCAGTCTCAGAAATCTTCGCTGTAGAAGCTGTCGTTCTCGTATATCTCGCAGATGAACTCCTGGTCTTCGGGCGACAGGTTGTTGTATGCCGTCTCCACGCTCTCTATCGTGCAAGGCTCTTGTGTGTCTGTCCCGCCTTTCGTGATGCAGAACATCAGCATCAGAGCCGCAGCGACAGACGCCGCTGCCGGCAGCGTCAGCTTCGCCCACACGGGTTTGCGCCTCTGTGCCGCCTTCTCCCCGGATGTCTCAGCCGTGTTTGGCGTAAGGCTGTCTATCCTGTTCTCCGGCTTCCGTATCTCAGACATGATGTTGTCTTCGAGGGTGTCGAAGAATCCCTCCGGCACTTTGTAGGGCATCCGTTTGCCGATGTCGTTGAAATCGAATTCCTTGTTCATGATTGTCTTACAGTTGGTTAGAGGTCATGTGTTCCTTTATCTTTTCTTTCGCGACGTGGTAGCAGACTTTCACGCTTGCCTCGCTTGAGCCGGTGGCTTCAGCAATCTCGCGGTACGACATTTCGTCGTAGTATCTCATGTTGAACGCGAGTTGCTGCTTTCTCGGCAGTGCCTGTATGGCTTTCTGCATCCTCGCCACCACCTCGTCCGTGTTGTCGAAGAACGCGTCCGCCTTTGCCCCGATGCCTTCCGCCTGCGTCTCGTCGATAGTCATCGCGCTTTTGCTGTCCCTTCGTTCGCACAGCCTGAGCGCCTCGTTCGTGGCGATACGGAATATCCAAGCCTTCAGCGAGCTGTCTCCCGCATATTGCGTGATGTTGCGGAACACTCTCACAAACGTCTCCTGTGTCGCGTCCTGTGCATCCTCGTGGCTCACTACGATGCGCCGTATGTGCCAATATACCATCTCCTTGTAGCATCTCAGCAGCGTGCGGAAACCTTTTTCCGCATCGTGTCTGATGTCTTCCGCCATCCGGAGGTCGTCGTCATGGCTATGTGGTTTTCTCTTTTGCATTTTGTTGAGGTGGGTTCTGAATCGTCCGGCTTCTGTCAATATGACCCGCAAAATGCAGAAAAGTAAAAAAAAGAATATGAATATTTGCAAGAATAAAATAAAAAATAACTACCTTTGCACGCAGTTTCAAAAAAAATGTGCAACATGTTTTTTAGGCTTTCAATATGAAGGATAACATCTCTCTGAAAAAATCTCTCTACAGGCTGACGTTGCCGATTTTCATCGACATCGCGCTCGTCATGCTTCTCGGCGCGGTAGATACGGTGATGCTGTCGCGTTTCAGCGACGATGCCGTCGCGGCTGTCGGGCTTGACAACCAGCTTGTGTCTTTCGTGTTTCTCATCTATCAGTTCGTGTCGATGGGAGCCGCCATACTGTGCGCGCAGTATTTCGGCGCCGGTCTCCGCACGCGTTTCATGCAGATAGTCGGCATTGCCGTCTTCGTCAACACGCTGCTCGGCATGGCGGTGAGTGTCTCTCTGTGGCTGTGGGCGGAGCCGTTGTTGCGCGCCTTCGGGCTGCGCGAGGGGCTGATGGCAGACGGAGTATTGTATCTCCGCATAGCCGGCGGCCTGTCTTTCGTGCAGGCGTTGTCTCTCACGTTCAGTGCCTCTCTCCGTTCCACTGGCAAGACGTTGAAGCCCATGCTTGCCACCCTTGCCGTCAATGTCATGAACATCGCGGGCAACTACGCCCTCATCTTCGGGCATTGGGGCTGCCCCGCCATGGGCGTTGAAGGTGCAGCTTGGGCGACGGCGGGCAGCCGCATCGCCTCCGTCATCATCCTCGCTTGCTACATGCCGTCAGTGTGGCCTTCCGCCACTCGTGGCGTCCGCGGCGCCGCCACGCCTTTTCTCGCGCGTCTTCAGGCATATCTCTCTTCCGCCATGCCCCGCCGCATGGGGCACCATCTGCTGCAACTGCCCTTCTATACGCTTCGCGCCTCGTATGTCATACTGAAATTCCCGGTCACGGCGGCGGCGAAATCCGTCAGCGCCGTCACAGCCATCAACACGTCCTTCCGGCGCTATTTCCGCCCCTTCCCGTGGCAGGAGCTGAAGAATCTCTTCCATATCGGCATCCCCGCCATGAGCGAAGAGATGTCCTATTCTCTCTCACAGATTGTCATAACATATTTCATCAACCAAATCAGCACCGACGCGCTGACGACGAAGGTCTATTGCACCACGACGATAACTTTCGTCATCCTCTTCAGCACGAGCATCGTCCAGGGCGGCGACATACTTGTCGGACACTATGTAGGCCGTTTGCGCTATCGTGCCGCCTATATCCTCGGCAACTACGTCTATCGCATGGGCATGACGCTGACCCTTGTCGTCGCCGCCGCCCTCGCGCTTGGCGGACACACGCTGATGTCGTGCCTGACAACGAACGGCGACATCATCCGCATGGGCACATACATCTTCTGCATCGACTTCTTCCTCAGCTACGGCCGTGTGAAGAACATCTTTGCCTGCGGCACTTTGCGCGCCACGGGCGACGCCGTCTATCCTGTCGTCGTCGGAGTGATATGCCAGTGGACCGTCGCCGTGGGCATAGCGTGGCTTCTCGGACTGCCGCTCGGCTTCGGCCTCATAGGCATCTGGGCAGCCTTCTGCATGGACGAGAACCTGCGCGGCGTCATCCTCATGCGCCGCTGGCACTCTCAGAAATGGCGCGGCAAGGCATTCACGGTCTGAGGCAAGGCTGTGCGCCAAGCCTCGTTCCGCGTTTCTCAGGCGGGGTAGAGTGTCCTCTGCCCTACAGTTTCTCGCCGTACATCAGGTCGCCGGCATCTCCCAAGCCCGGCACGATGTATTTGTGCTCGTTCAGCAGAGGGTCGATGGCGGCGCAGTATAGCAGCACGTCGTTCGACGGGAAGAGCCGCTTGAGGTATTCAACGCCCGGCTTCGCCGCTATGACCGCCGCCATGATGAGCCTCGCCGGCTTCCCTTTCGTGCAGAACGCGTCGTACGCAAGCTCCATGCTGCCTCCGGTTGCGAGCATCGGGTCAACGAGAATCAGCGTCTTCCCCTCAAGACAGGGCGTCGCCATATACTCTATCCTTATGCTCACTTCCGTGCCCTCCTTGTCCTTGTAGTATCTATATGCCGAGACGAAAGCGTTGCCGGCTTCGTCGAAGACATCGAGAAAGCCCTGGTGCAACGGCAGTCCGGCCCTGAAAACCGTCGCGATGACGATGTCCTCAGACGGGATGACGGCTTTTGCCTTGGCAAGTGGCGTCTGCAGCTCCACTTCTTCGTATTCCAGCACTTTGCTCACCTCGTACGCCATGGCATGGCCGATGCGTATCACATTCTGGCGGAAGCGCATCCGGTCGCGCTGCGTGTCTTTGTCGCGCAGCTCTCTGACATACTTGTTGATGACGCTCTTTTGTTTTGAGAAATCTATGATTTTCATGTTAGTAAGAAATATTTTTATAGTTGACGAGTTGACAAGTTGACGAGTTGACAAGTTGATAGTGTTCGAGTTGTGAGTTTTAGATGACAGTACATATATCTCGTCAACTCGTTAACTTGTTTACTCTTCAACTAGAAGAATTAACTCGTCAACTCGTTAACTTGTCAACTTGTCAACTTAAAAGTCTTGATATAGATTATATTTCGTTGCAAAGTTAGTAAAATAATTTTAAAAATAGCGCAAAAGAATTGGCTATGTTGCAATTTATTAGTAATTTTGCGGTAACGAAACAGAAGGAATATTCCACTTTTCTTCAACAGTTTCAGGACAACACGATAACAAGAAAAAGTATTAACCCAATATCATTTATTTTTCAACAACATGGCAAACTTAGATTTGACAAAGTACGGCATCACTGGCTCTACAGTGATAGCGCACAACCCTTCATACGAACAGCTGTTCGAGGAGGAGACAAAAGCAGGCCTCGAAGGATACGAGGTAGGAAAGAACACTGAGCTTGACGCTGTCAACGTCATGACAGGTATCTACACTGGCCGCTCTCCTAAGGACAAGTACATTGTGATGGACGAGAACTCTAAGGACACCGTATGGTGGACAACCGAGGGCTACAAGAACGATAACCACCCGATGTCTGAGGACGTTTGGGCACAGGTGAAAGACCTCGCTGTGAAAGAGCTCTGCAACAAGAACCTCTATGTCGTTGACGCGTTCTGCGGCGCAAACAAAGACACTCGCATGGCTGTACGCTTCATCGTTGAGGTGGCATGGCAGGCACACTTCGTGACAAACATGTTCATCCAGCCGACAGCAGAAGAGCTCGCTGACTTCGAGCCGAACTTCGTTATCTACAACGCTTCTAAGGCAAAGGTAGAAAACTACAAGGAACTCGGTCTGAACTCAGAGACTTGCGTGGCATTCAACGTCACAAGCCGCGAGCAGGTGATCATCAACACATGGTACGGCGGCGAGATGAAGAAAGGCATGTTCTCTATGATGAACTACTATCTCCCTCTCCAGGGCATCGCTTCTATGCACTGCTCTGCCAACTGTGACATGAACGGCGAGAACACCGCTATCTTCTTCGGCCTCTCTGGCACTGGCAAGACAACTCTCTCTACCGATCCTAAGCGCCGCCTCATCGGTGACGACGAGC
>CALZMB010000137.1 GCA_945788485.1 uncultured bacterium
TCTCACCGTCTCCGGCATATCTCCTGCAGGCGGCAAAGGCGATGTTCGTCGCGGGCGATTTCTCAAAGGCGTACGACGCGTATATGAAACTGCAAGACACAAACCTTGCCGGACCGGAGACAATGTACGGCGCAGTGCAGTGTCAGCAAGCCCTTCAGGCTCCGGCAGACACTATCGTGGAACTGATGGACAGCACCATCGCGCTCTGTCCGCATCCTCTCACATTCCAGTCAGCGCCCTACGTCTTGCAGAAGGGCATCATCTGCCAGGAACTCGGCTTGTACCGCAAGGCGACGGCGAGCTATAACGAATACGAGCGGCTGATGGTAGGCACGAAGCTCAGCGCGGCGTTCTATCACAACCGTTTCATCTGCAACCGTGAGGCACGGCTCTATCAGCAGGCTCTCGACGACATACAGAAAGCGACGGAGCTTGAACCGGGCAACGCTCTGTATCATTGCGCGAAAGGCGCGTTGGAGATACGTGTGAACCTTGCAGAGCAAGCCATCGCGTCTGCCAACAATGCGCTTATCGCCGACCCGCGCAATGCTGATGCCTACGCCATCCTCGGCGTGGCGCAGTGCATGACGGGCCGCAAGCATGAAGGCATTCTTAATATAGAGCAGGCGAAGAGCTACGGCTATGCCGATGCCGACAAGCTGCTGAAGAAATATAAGTAGAGTTAAGTTGACGAGTTGACGAGTTGACAAGTTGACGAGTTATGTGTACTGTCAACTCAAAACTCGCCACTCAAATACTATTAAACTCGTCAACTTAAAAGAATCAACTCGTCAACTGAAAGAATCATTCTGCCATGCATTTCGGGCAGATACCTTTTATTATATATTCCGCCTCTTGCATGAGATAGCCGTGGGGTAGGGTGACGGGAGGTATGACGCAGTCAGTGAGGCAGCTTGTCTTGCCGCATCGCGTGCAGGTGAAATGCAGATGGTTGACATGGTTGGGCGTGTCGCAGCGGCAGACACAGTATTTCTGCTGTCCCGAGCCGTCGTCGATGATGTGCAGCAGGTTGTGTTCGGCAAACAGACGCAGCGCGCGGAAGATGCTCGAACGGTCTGAATGGCACAGCCACCGCTCCATGTCGGCGAGGGTGAAAGGCTCGGAGAGCGATGATGCCTTCTCCCACACGATGATGCGCATTGCCGTAGGGCGTATGCCGTGTTCTGTGAGATGTTGTTCGGTGTTATGTTTCATTGCATGTCAGCGTTTTTATTTAGGGTGGTTCTATAAATTACCACCGTAGATATATATTCAGAGTGGGTTATAACGTCTTGCCATCTTTCGTTCTCTTTTCAATAGTCTTATAACCCCCTTCGGTTCCCCCGTTTCCCGGGGGACGGAAACGGTTCAAAGTGTAAGTTCGCTCGGTCACAATGCCCGCATTGCTCACTCTCTCTCTTACACTTTGACCTCGAAAATAGAATCGAAATCTGCCAAGGCTAATTTATAGAACCACCCTTTATGCTTCCATTTGTGGCATGTGTCAGCCGGGGATGTCTTTTCTATACTCCGCAGAGCGGGACAGAGCTGTTCTCACAGTTCTGTCCCGCTCTGTTTCGTTGTGTCATTGCCAGATAGGTTTCCCGGTGTAGAAGCCTGTGAGGCGCATCTGATATTGCAGTTCGTACATTGCCTGCAGCTGTTCGCTTTCTGCTTTCATCAGCTGTGTCTTAGCCTCGTTGAATTCCGTTATGTTCGCCTTCCCGTTCTCGTATTTCGCCTGCATGAGGCTGAACGCGTCGCGCGCGCTTGTCGCCGCCGCCGTGCTGCTGCGGTATTTCTCCTGTGCCGCGGTGGTGTTGAAGCAGACTTGCTGAATCTCTTTGTACAGCGTCTTGCGTGTGTTCTCGAGCGACAGCTCGGCGTTCTGCCTGTCATATTCCGCCGAACGTATGCTGTTGCGGGTCTGCATACGGTTGAATATCGGAATGCTGAGCGAGAGCGATATTGACGGGCTGAAATTGTTCTTCAGCTGTTTGCCGAAGTTGTCGGCTGCAAGCCCGGAGGTCTTGTAGTAGTTTGTGCCCACGCCGCCCGTCAGCGCGAGTTGCGGGTAGAGCGCGGCTTTCGCTATGCTTATGTTTTCGTCTGCGCCTTTCATCCTCGACAACCCTGCCTGAATCTCTGGTTTCACTGCCACAGCCTGGCTATATATGTCTTCTGCCGATACGAGTGCGCCGAGAGCGTCTGCCGAGACGTTGTCTGCCACGATGTCGAAGTCGGCGGTGTATTGCAGCTCAAGCAGTTGCGCGAGTTCGAGCAGCGCCACTCCCGTCTCGTTCCGTGCCTGTGTCAGTGTGAGGCGGCTCTGTGCGAGGGCAGCCTGCTGTTGCGATACGTCAGCCACGCTTGCCTTGCCCTGTTCAGCCATCCGCTTCAGTCTCTCCGCCTGAATGGAGTCTATCTCCACCTGTCGTTGGGCCACTCCCGCCAGTTCTTTGCTATATACGGCTTGCATGAAATATTGCGCCACTTGCAGCGATATGTCGTTCGCCGCCTTCTCCAGGTCTGCCGTGGCGGCATCGAGATTGAGGCGTGCCAGCTTTGTCTGGTGCGGTATGCGCATTCCGGTGAAGAGAGGTATGCTTGTTGACAGTCCGAGCGAGGTGCTGTTTGTCGTATTGTTAGTATATGTGTTGTCGGATGTCAGTCCTCGTCCGAAAGAGAGGTTCTCCGAGACATTGGCGTTGAGGTCGGGCAGTCGGGCGTTGCGTGCCGTTGACACGTCCAGTTCGCGTTGCTTGCACACATTCCGCTGCTGTTTCAGAGATATGTTGTGTTGTATGGCATGTTCTACGCATTGTCTCAGTGTCCATTGCGCTGATGCCGGCATGATGCACGCCACTGCCATGAGTGTTGTTATCGTCAGGTGTTTCATTGTAGGGATTGGGTTATGACGTTTTCTTGTTCGGGCTGCTGAATAGGCCTTGCTTCAGCCGTGCCCTCTTTTTGCTTTTTCGTGATGGGCATCGCCTGCGGCGTTATTCCTTCTTGTCTGCGCTGTCGTCTGTTTTCTGCGGTCCGCGCACGGTCTCTTTTGCCGTCAGTCCTTTCTTTATCTCTATGTTCACGCCGTCGCTCAGCCCGGTCGTCACGCTTCGCCGTTCGTAGCTTTTCTCCTTGCCGTTGTTTTTGACAACATAGACGAAAGTAGAATCTCCGCTGAACTCTATCGCGCTCTCCGGGATGGCAAGCACTTGCGTCGCCTTGTCGAGCACGATTTCGGCGTTGGCGCTGTAGCCGGAGCGTATAGTGCCCTCTTTCGACACTTTTACGGCCGCTTTCACTTCAAACTGGTTTGCCCCGTTGTTCTCTACGGCTTTCGGCGAGACATATTCGAGGCTTGCTTCGAACTTCAGGTCTTGCAGCGCGCCTATCGTTATTTTCATCGGCATGCCTTCGACGAGGCGTCCCACCTCTGTCTCGTCGATGTTTCCGCGGAAGATGAGGTCGTTCATGTTAGCCACGGTGGCTATTGTGGTGCCGTCGTTGAAGGTGTTGCTGAGCACGACGGTGTTTCCGACTTTCACCGGTATGTCGAGAATTATTCCGGAGATGGTAGAGCGTATGAGTGTCGAGCTTGCGTTGGCATTGCTTTTCGACACGCCGTTGCGCACCACTTCGAGTGCGTCTTGTGCCGCCGTCACCTCTTCTTTCGCCTGTTTCAGCGCCTGTTTTGTCTTGTCATATTCTTCTGCGCTGACGAGGTTCTGCTTGTAGAGGTTCTCTTCGCGTGTGTAATCTACCTGTGCCTGTTGCAGGTTGATGTCGGCGAGGCGCAGGCGTGCTTCAGCCGACGACAGCTGTCCCATGTCGGGTATGACCTTCACTTTCGCTATCACTTCGCCTTCGCTCACCATGTCTCCCGCTTCTTTGTACAGCTCGGTGATGATGCCGCTGATCTGCGGTTTGACGGTCACCTCGTCGCGAGGCTCTATCTTCCCGGTGATGATGGTTGTTTTCAGGATGTCTTTCATCTCTGGCGTGAACTCGTTATACTCGGTGGGCTTCGGCTGTGATTTCTGATACAGAAACACGAAAGTGCCGATAAAGACGACAGCTATGAGAGCTGCGACGATAAGTTTGCTGTACTTTTTCATATCTTGCTGTATGTTTTGTTTTTTTCCTTTTTATGTTTTTTCGCCGCGATGCTATTCGTCTCTCATCGCATCGACGGGTTTTATGCTCATCGCCCTCCATGCCGGCGCCAGTCCTGCCAGTCCTCCGAGCAGGCTGAGCAGCGCGGCGGCGGCGATGGCAGTCCAGAATCCCACTTGGAAGTGTGCCTGCAGTATTCCGTCGGTGGTGTTTGCCATCTCTATCATTTGCAGCAGCGCGACGCCGAAGAGGATGCCGCTCATGCCTGCCACCGCCGTCAGCAGTATGCTCTCTGATATTATCTGCGAGAGAATCATCGTCGGCGTAGCCCCGATGGCTCGCCTTATGCCTATCTCCGTGGTGCGTTCTTTGACGGTCACCATCATGATGTTCGAGACGCCGATGGCACCTGCCAGCAGCGTGCCGATGCCGACGAGCCATATCAGGAAGTTCACTCCGTCGAAGAGGTTCTCGAGCATGGCGAAGAGCACCTCGGTGTTGAAGACGGTGACGGCTTTCTCGTCGGTAGGATCGACGCTGTGCGCGCGTGCTATGACCGCCCTCATGCGGTCGGTGAGCGTGCTCATCACCACTCCCGGCCGTCCGGTCACAGCCAGAGAGTGTATCTGGTCGCCGCTGTTGTATGTCTTGCGGAAGACGGTGTAGGGTATGGTCAGCTGTTCGTCGGCACGCCCGTTGACGTTGATGCCGTTGCCGCCTTTGTAGTCCACGCCCACCACCTGATAGTATGTCGAATCCACTCTGATGCGCTGTCCGCACGGGTTGCCGCCGTTGGGGAAGAGTTTCTTATACACCTGTTTTCCCAGGACGCATACTTTCCGCCCTTCGCGCACGTCCATCTCGTTGAGGTAGCGGCCGTAGAAGATGATTGGCGAATAGACATTGGCGTAGTCGTGGTTCACGCCCGAGACGTGTGCCGAGAATGTGTGCTCGCCGTTCACCGCCGTCTTCACGCCCCCGAACATCAGCGGCGTGATGATGTCGAGTTCGGGCACGCTGTGCCGCAGGCGTTCCATGTCTTTCTCTGTCATCAAGAACGAGCGGCCTTTCCTGAAGCCTTTGTATGCCTTTGTCGTGGTCTGGGTCCACACCATGGCGGTGTTCGTGGCGAAGCCGGCGAAGTTCTGTTGCAGCATCTCTTTCAGTCCCTGCCCTCCGCCGATGAGGAAGATGAGCATGAAGACGCCCCAGAAGACGCCGAAGCCCGTCAGGAAGCTGCGGCTCTTGTTGCGCGTCAGGGTGTTGATGATCTCGTGGTATGTATCTATGTCTATCCGCATATTCGCTGTTGTGTGTATTTTTAAGTTGACGAGTTGATAGTATTTGAGTGGTGAGTTTTGAGATGAAAGAGCATATAACTTGTCAACTTGTCAACTTGTCAACTTGTCAACTCGTCAACTTGTCAACTCGTCAACTTGTCAACTCGTCAACTTTAATATTTCATTCTGCGTGCAGAGCCTCTATCGGCCGCACGCGTGCCGCCTTCAGCGCCGGGACAAATCCTGCCACGGTGCCTGCGATGATGATGACCATTGTCGCCTGTATGCAGACGTCGAGCCCTACTGTCGGATCGACGAACATCGTGGCCTGGAACAGTCCGGTGTCGATGACGTCGTGGCCTATCGTAGCGTCCATGTATTCGTTGGCGGCGATGCCGCAAATCATGCCGATATATCCGAATATGGCTGTCGTGATGACACTCTCGGTGATGATCAGCTTCAGTATCTGCCACGGCTTGGCGCCGATGGCTTTCCTGATGCCGAACTCACGCGTGCGCTCTTTCACCGTGATGAGCATGATGTTGCTCACGCCCACCACGCCGCTCAGCAGCGTGAAGAGGCCGATGACCCACAGGGCGGTGCGTATGATGCTGATGCCTTTCGCCATCTGTATGTTGTCGGTGTAGCGGTTCCATATCCATATCGCGTTAGGGTCGTCGGGCGCGGCGCTGTGATGCGTGTTGACAGAGGCGCGGT
>CALZMB010000138.1 GCA_945788485.1 uncultured bacterium
TTGGGAACGGTTAACTGGACACAATATATTCTGATGCAATGTGTGTATGTTAAATGTTTGTGAAAACACCATTATTATTTCTCAAAAGAGTTGGCTGTTTGAAACAAATTATTAACTTTGCATCAAAGAATCGTAATTCAAAAATAGATTATTATGGGCAGATATCTGGTTATTGGCCTTGCCACAAGAATTGCTTTCAATAAGAAAGAAGCAGAGACTGCATTAGAGTCTGTCGAAAAGGCAAAGAATCATGTAACGGAGAAATATGCTCCTCTTGGTGTGTATGACATGACGGAGGAAGAGGATTATGTCACATTCAAATTAAAGGACAATCTGCTTGAAGCCGAATTGAAAGACTTCCTCAGAGACTTTTATTCAGACAGGCTGTCGTTCGGCTCTCAATCCAAAGAAGGGGAAAGCATACTTTCTGCTTTGGAAAAAACGCAAACGGCAGATGATATACTTTCTCTGGCCAATGAAAAATCATGGGAGCATTTCCAGTTTGACCCGTATTGGGACTACAATTACGTTGAGGGCAAATGGGACGAATACATGAAATTATACATAGAGGGCATCGACCTTAGCGTTGATGGAAAAATAATGATGGAATGTACCAATGGATTATTTGAATACTTTGCCTTTCTGCTACGCGAGAAATACAAGAATCATTTATTGTCAAAGACACTTCATGTGACAATCAGCGGGTAAAAACAATGAACATGAGACAGGTGTTTTTGATTCTATCATAACCTCAACATCAGCGTCCAGATATCGGTGGAAAGTAGGAGACCGGCAAGATGATAGGCTAATCAAACAACTTCTTCCATAGCCACAGCACTACCACTGAGCCTAATACGCAGAAGATGAAGTTCTTCACATATCCGGCACCGAGGAGTTGCACATTAAACATCGAACCGATGAAGGCACCTACATAACTGCCCACAATACCTATTATCAGGTTCATGCAACACCCTTTGCCCTCGCCGCTCATTATGCGGTTGGCAATGTAGCCGACAATAATACCAGTCAATATCGGCCATGTGGTAAATTCTGCAAAATGTTCAAGCATAATCAGTTATCACATTACGTCAAATTCATTACGTTTCATCACAAGCGGATAGCGTTCTGGATGTTTCAGACAATTTATTTCCAAATCCACGTCCATATCAGGCCATTCTATTGCATTTGCACCGGACATTTGCATGTTTAGCACACGTCTTATTGAAGCATCCTTCATCCAAGGCAGTCTGTTATAAGATACAAAATAGTCATTGCCCTTGATATTCAGCATTATGCCTTGGTAATTAATCATCAACACGTTTACCGATGTGTTGCCGGAATAGCCATTCTCTCATCTGAACAATGGACTCATATTCTCGTTTTTGCGACAAAGATAATCAAAATAAATTTATCTTGCAAGTATTTACCAGAAAAAAGCATAATTATTTAGAACATTCACAATAAATCATTTTCTTTGCAAGCAAAAAAGACTTATGCTTGAACATATTGCGGAATTTACCACGTTGCCTATATTGACTGGTATTGTTGTCGGATATGTGAAGAACTTCATCTTCTGCGTATTAGGCTCGGTGGTAGTGCTGTGGCTGTGGAAGAAGCAGTTCGATTAAAATGTTATTTTAGTTAAATATATCTGGCGTTCTGCATAAATACTACCTAAAAGCCGTATTTTTGCATTATGTAAAATGCGTGACGTAAAAAGCGTGATGACATGAATAAGAAAAAAGAATACCACTCAATCCATTTGTGCTGACGGGATATGTCTCGCCAGATTATTTTTGCGACAGGCAAAAAGAGACAGACAAAATCATATCAGCACTGCTAAATGGAAGAAATATTACCTTGACAAGTCCACGACGTATGGGCAATACAGGTCTGATACATCATGTTTTCCATAATATGCGGGAAAACCATGATGTGAAATGCTTTTATGTTGACCTCATCAGACTGACAGTCTTGAACTCTTAGTCAAGAAATTGGCTGATACTATTCTTGGAACATTTGATTCTACGGACGACAAGATAGTGAAGAATGTGGTTTCTTTTTTCAAGATGTTACGACCTGTTGTTACAATTGACCCGATGACAGGTGAGCCTGGATTTAAGGTGGATGTTGAGCCAGGACAGGGTGAATACTCCCTGTCTGAGGTTTTTGCATATATGGAACAGTCGGACTACAGATGAATTGTGGCTTTCGATGAGTTTCAGACTATAGCCGGATATGCAGACAAAAATGTAGAGGCACTCCTGCGCTCACATATCCAACGACTTACCAATGTCAACTTCATATTCTCAGGCAGTCAGCGGCATGTGCTCGAAAATATGTTTGTTTCTGCTTCAAGACCATTTTATCAAAGCACCCAGATGATGCCTCTTGGAACGATTGACGAGAATGCATATTATGTGTTTTCTTCTGAAAAGATGAGCAAGAACGAGCAGTCAATAGACTGGGATACATTTGATTATCTATACACAAAGATGTCATCTCATACATGGTATGTCCACACTCTGCTCAACATACTATACGAAACAGGCTTTGAGACAATCAACAAAACTATTGTCGATGAAATCCTATCCGACATATTGTTGGAAAAAGAGGGTACGTTCCAGACTTTCCTTCGTCTTGTCACTCCCGTACAGAAGCGTGTCCTTTATGCAATTGCTTCCGAGGACTCAATCAAGGAAATACAAGGCAAAGCCTTTCTGACCAAATATCAGCTTGGTGCTGCCAGCACGGTGAAAACTGCTGTAGAATCATTAGTTGACAAGGAGTTACTTCTTGACAATAAGGGAGAATACCAGCTATACGACCGTTTCTTCGGGTTATGGCTTGCTGACAATGGGTAAAGCATCTAAAGGACACCGTTCAGAATGATTTGCGGTTGATTGTTGATATGCAGAAAGATGTTATAGATTATCCAAATAGTCTTTAGCCGTTTCTGCAGTTACTTCATAAACTATTCACCCCTCATAGCTAAATGCTGTGAGGGGTGTTTCTTTATGTTGTAGTGTGATGATGCGGTCTTTTATCCGAAGAGCAGGCGCAGCGCTTCTTCCACTCTCCTTACGGGGTGGATGCGTATGTTGTATTGTTTGTCAGAGATGGCGCTGCGGTTGAAGTACGGGATGATGATGTCAGTGAATCCCAGTTTCTCCGCTTCGCCTAACCGTTGCCCTATACGGTTGACCGGCCGCACCTCACCCGACAGTCCTACTTCTCCGCACATACACCATCCTGCCTCGATAGGCGTGTCGGTGTTGCTTGATATGACGGATGCTATGACGGAGATGTCTATTGCCATGTCCGTCACCCGCAGTCCTCCGGCGATGTTTATGAACACGTCTTTCTGTATGAGGCGGAATCCGACTCTCTTTTCGAGCACGGCGAGCAGCATGTTCAGCCTTCGCTGGTCGAAGCCTGTCGTTGAGCGTTGCGGTGTGCCGTAGGCAGCTGTGGAAACGAGTGCCTGTGTCTCTACGAGGAATGGCCGCGCCCCTTCGATGGCAGCCGAGATTGCAATGCCCGACATGCCTTCGTGGTCTTGCGTGAGGAGGAGTTCAGACGGGTTGCTCACTTCGCGCAGTCCCTTTTGTGTCATCTCGTAGATGCCGAGTTCTGATGTTGAGCCGAATCGGTTCTTTATTGATCGCAGTATGCGGTAGCTGTAGTGTTGGTCGCCCTCAAACTGTATGACGGTGTCCACGATATGTTCAAGAATCTTCGGTCCGGCGATGGCGCCGTCTTTCGTTATGTGTCCGATGAGTATGACGGGCACGCCGCTTGACTTCGCGAATCTGAGCAGCGAGGCGGCACATTCTCTCACTTGTGTGAGAGAGCCGGGCGAAGAATCCACCTCTTCTGTCGAGATGGTCTGTATGGAATCGATGACTACGAGCTGGGGCTTTGTCTCTGCTATGCAGGCGAAGATGTTTTCGAGCGAGTTCTCGCACAATACGGACAGGTGGTCGTTCTCTGTCGTGTCCTGTTGCTGTTGTGCCAGTCTGTCGGCTCTTGATTTCAGCTGTTGCGCGCTCTCTTCTCCGCTGACGTAGAGGATGTCGATGTCGCTGATGGCGAGTACGGTTTGCAGCGTTAGAGTTGATTTTCCGATGCCGGGCTCTCCTCCGAGCAATACGATAGACCCTTTCACCAGTCCTCCTCCCAGCACTCTGTTCAGTTCGTTGTCGTGCATGTCAAGGCGCGGCTCGTCTTTCACAGAGATGTCGCCGAGTTTCTGCGCTTTGTGTGTCGTGTTGCCTTTCAGCAGTCCGTTGTGCTGGCTGTCTCTGAACATTCCTGCTGCGTGTCGTGCTGCCTGCTGTCCTGTGTTTGCCGCGATTCGTATTTCCCGGAATGTGTTCCACTGTCCGCAGCTTGGGCATTTGCCGATCCATTTTGTGGATTCTTGTCCGCAGTTGGAGCAGACGTATGCTGTCTTGTCTTTTGCCATTGTATCATACGGTTTTTGAAGGGCAGAATTGTGCTATCTCGCATTTCTCGCAATGTGCCTTTCGTGCGGTGCAGGTGTATCTGCCGTGCAGGAGTAGCCAGTGGTGTGCTCTTGAGAGCAGGTGTCCGGGAATGAGGCGTGTCAGCTGTCTTTCCACTTTCTCAGGTGTGTCGGCTGTCTTTGGCACGAGTTTCAGCCTGTGGCTCACTCTGTAAACGTGTGTGTCAACGGGCATTGCCGCTTTGTTGAATGCTACGGCGAGCATGACGTTTGCCGTCTTTCTCCCTACGCCGGGCAGCGATGTCAGTTCGTCCATTGTCTGCGGCACTTCTCCTGCGAAATCCTCCATCAGTTTTTTTGCCATTGCAGCGAGATGCTTGGCTTTAGCATTAGGATAGCTGACGCTTGCGATGTATGGCAGTATGTCGCTTGCATCGGCTTGTGCCATTTCTTTTGCTGACGGGAATTGCCGGAATAGTGTTGGGGTCACCATATTGACACGTTTGTCGGTGCATTGGGCACTCAAAACGACAGCGCACAGCAGCTGAAACGTCGAACCGTAGTTCAGTTCTGTTGTTATCTCTGGCTGCTGTGCGTTGAAGTGGTTGAGAATATGTGTAAGACGTTCTGTCTTTGTCATCTCTGCAAGTTGATTACTTCTTCTTTTCTTCTTTTTTCAGTGCTGCGGGCTTGTATGCCTTGTTCAGGCCTGCGATGATTTCGTTTGTGACGTCGTAAGCCTTGTCTGCGTAGAGCAGGTTGTCGCCAGACTTAGAGAAGATGATAGAATATTTCTTGTCTTTGTTGTATTTCGCGAGGAAATGGTTGATAGAATCATGCAGCGCCTCGTTGTATTTTGCCTGTTCGTTCTGGA
Organism: uncultured bacterium; assembly: GCA_945788485.1. Lineage (GTDB taxonomy): Bacteria > Bacteroidota > Bacteroidia > Bacteroidales > Bacteroidaceae > Prevotella. Next base: position 5,343 of record CALZMB010000138.1, read on the forward strand.
ACTCAGTAGAGAGTCTCTGTTGCAGAGCCTGCAGGTCGGCGTTTTGTTTCTGCAGGTTGAGCTGTATGTTCTGTGCCTGTTCGCGAGTGTATGCGTTCTGCTGCAGTTTCTGCTGGAAGTTGTTGGCTGCTGCCTGCAGCGCCTCGCCTTTTTTCTGTATAGTCGCCTCGATGTTCTGTCCTTTCTTTGTCAGAATCTGTGTGTAGTCTTTGCAGAACTGATACTGTGTCATGATAGAATCCACTTCGACGTATGCGATTTTCAACTCAACCGGAGCTTCTGTCTTTGCAGCCGGCTCGCTTGTGTCTGATTTCTGTGATTTGTCACATGCCGTAACGATGACGGCTGTCATTGCAGCAATAAAAGCTGCACGCATAATGTTTTTCTTCATATAAAAATCTGTTATCTGTTTTGTTTATTATTCTTTCCGTTGTGCAGTTTCCTGCTCACTCTTTCGGCTCTCATGCGGTCTTCCTTGTCCTGGTCGATGACACAGTGTATGCCACGTTCTTTCATGTGTTTGCTGTCATGCACATGCATCGACTTCATTTCTCCGTTTTCAGAAGAAAAGACCCTGATACATATAAAAGCTATGCCTATAGCAATTATTAACACCGAAAAAAGCACCAGTTTCATCATTTTTATTAACTTTGCAGCGCATTTGAAGCACTAAAACGCTGCAAAGGTAGTAAAAAAGTTTCGTATAACCTTATAAATACTTTAAATAATGACTAAAAAAGAATTAAATCCTG
>CALZMB010000139.1 GCA_945788485.1 uncultured bacterium
GCCCAGGCGTTCAGCGGTGTATCGCGCCTGCGCGAAAGCCGATGTGTGGTGTGTGGTGCGGCCGTATCGCGCCCCCGTATAGTCGCCCACGCCCACCTGCTGCTTTGTCGTCGCGTCATACCACGATTCTCCGCCCAGCAGGTCGAGCACCTTCATCTTCGACCATGTGTTGTAGTATTGGTACTGCATGCCGGCCGCGATAGTCCAGTCGTGCGAGAAATGATAGTCTGCAGATGCTATTGCCCCCGCCTGCGTGTGTCCCGACAGGTAGTCGATCATGACGTTCTGCGACGCTCCCGCCTCCTCGTTCTCCCTCGTCACCGCGTCGAAGTCGATGTGGCCGTCAGCCGTCTGGTGGCTGATGATGCTTTTCGCGCCGCGCTGCGAGTAGGTGGAGCGTCCGCCGCCGTCGGCGATGGCGAGATAGACAGAGTTCTTCATCTCAAAGCGCTCGCCGTCGAGAATGTGCTGGAAGGTGAAATACGGCTTGAAGTAGTGGTTCCTGCCGATGGAGTACGGCTTGCCGTAGAGCAAGCCCCAGTTTTTCGAATATCCCGTGCCGTAGCGTTCCGTCTCCTCCGCCGACAGCTCCGTGTTGCGCTGGTCGTGCGTCTCGGGCGAGCCGAGCGCGGTGAAGACGAGCGTGTTGTGCGCGCCCAGCAGCTTGCTCACCGTCAGCATATACGACATCGTCTCCACATCCGAGCATTCCACATATCCGTGGCCCTTCGTGTACGACAGCATAATATCCGCCGCCCATCCGCCGCCGATGTTGCCCGACGACCAGTTCAGCACGCCCTTCGTCAGCCCCGTCTCTGTCGTCGAGAGGGCGAACGATGTGTGCGGCTGCCCGCTGCCCGTGCGTGTGATGATGTTCACCATGCCGCCCATGGCGCAGTCGGCAAGCATCGACGCGCCCATGCCCTTCTGCAGCTGCACCGCCCATGTCGCGTCGGCAAGACCCATCCAGTTGCTCCAGTACATCGAGCCGGACGTCAGCCCCTGTATAGGGATGCCGTTCAGCATGATGGCGATGTTGTCCTGCTTGAAACCGCGCATGTTCAGCGTGGCGTCGCCGTAGCTGCCCGTAGAAGCTGTGGCATACACGCCCGGCACGCCCTGCATCATCTCAACATAGTTGGGAGCCGTGGCGTGCAGACGTATCTGCTGCGGAGTGATAGTAGTGATGTTTAGCGGAGTCTTCCGTTCGTCAGAGAAATTGGCACGCACAGAAACCTCCTGAAGTGTGATAGTGGTGTCTTTCACCACCTCGTCAACGCCCTTGGCGCCGACGGCTGTCGCTGCGGCGAATGCGCCCAGCAATGCGAGTGTTGTTCTTTTCATGATGTTCTTCTTTCATCCAGACTGTGACTGTCGGTACCGCAGTTTCAACGGTTCTGCCCCGGGGGGCTTGAGGACTGTAACCTCCGATCGGGAATTTCACCCTGCCCTGAAGATATTTTTGTTTTTTAGTTGACAAGCTGACAAGCGAAACAAGTTGACAAGTTGTTTGCTTCATCTTGACAAGCTGTCTGATGCAAAGGTAATCATTTTCCGGAAATCCCAGCCATTTCCTGTAAGAAAAACAACAATCTCGCCGCATTTTCACAACAATATATACCTGCGGAAAAAGAGATACATTATTATATAATACGTGGGGAGATTTCTTCACATTGCTGACGACGGAGAACAGGAACGGCATAAAACAAAAGTTCTCCCCGCCGTTAAAGGACGACGGGGAGGGGACCTGATGTTTTCACAACGGAATAATCCTTATTGTGATTTGCTAAAAATTCGTTGCAAATGTACAACTTTTTTCTGAATAATAAAACATTTTATCGTTTTTTTTGTACTTTTGCATCAATAAATCTTATACAAACCCTGAAATATAGTGTTATTATGGATGAAAAACATATATTAGGCCTCGACCTTGGTACAAACAGTATAGGCTGGGCAATAGTCAAAGAAACAAAAGAAACAGATGGCGTTAGCTGCATCGAAGGCATTGTAGATGCAGGAAGCAGAATCATTCCTATGGATGCTGCCATGCAAAGCGATTTTGCAAAGGGCAATAGCATCTCACAAACAGCAGACAGAACACGCTATCGTGGAGTAAGGCGTCTTCGCGAGAGATGCCTTCTCAGACGTGAGCGTCTTCATAGGGTGCTTTCCATTTTGGGATTCCTCCCAAAACATTATGCTGATAACCTTAATCGTTTTGGAAAATTCAATGACGATGAAGAGTGCAAGTTGCCTTGGACTAAAGATGAAGAAGGACACCCTGTCTTTCTTTTCAGACAGTCATACGATGAGATGTTACAGTTGTTTTGGCAGGCTCATCCAGAGCTGATGAAGCAAGGGATGAAAGTTCCGTATGATTGGACTATATACTATCTGAGGAAGAAGGCACTTTCAGAAGCTATATCCAGAGAGGAACTTGCATGGATATTGTTGAATTTCAACCAAAAGCGAGGCTATTACCAGACACGCGGAGAGGAGCAGGATGAGGACAAAACGAAAAAGGAGGAATACTATGCCTTGAAAGTCGTGGACATTGTTGACACAAACGAAAAAAGAGGAAAGGATACCTGGTATGACGTTCATCTGGAAAACGGGTTCGTTTATCATTGCAAGTCAAAGGAAAAGCCCGATTGGATTGGCAAAGTTAAGGAGTTTATTGTAACGACAAAACTGAACGAAGATGGAACTCCCAAAATTGATAGTAACGGGGAAGTAAATAGAATCTTGAAGAAACCGAAAGAAAAAGACTGGAGTTTGATAAAGATTAAGACCCAGGGAGATATAGCAAGAAGTGGCAACACTGTCGGAACATATATTTTTGATGCGTTGATTGCTAACCCGAAGCAGAAGATAAAGGGCAGGCTTGTGCGCACTATCGAGCGTGATTTCTATAAAGAAGAACTGAAGGCTATACTCAATAGCCAGAAAAAATTTATTCCTCAGTTGCAGGATAAAAACCTGTATGAGGAGTGCATCAAGGAATTGTATCAACAGAACATTGCTTATCGCAACTCCATTTCCGCTCACGACTTCACATATCTCTTCGTGGATGACATCCTGTTCTACCAGCGTCCACTGAAAAGCAAGAAATCTTTGATTGACGAGTGTCCATACGAGAGCCATTCGTATATTGACAAAGATGGAAATAAGGTGGAGAAACATTTGAAGTGCATCGCCAAGTCCAATCCTTATTTTCAGGAGTTCAGGCTCTGGCAGTTTGTAGCTAACATGAAAATATATGAGCACCAGAAAGATGAGAATGGACGAATATTAGAAGACAAAGACGTGACATCAATGTTCTTGCCTGATGAAGAATCGCGTGCGAGTCTTTTCTGTTATCTGAACGACCGGTCATGTATTACCCAAAAAGACTTGCTTGAAAAATACTTCAAAATCAAGAAACCCAGAAAGAAGGATGCAGAAATGCCATATAGATGGAACTATGTGGAAGACAGGCAATATCCATGTAATGAAACCCGTGGAGAAATCCTGAAAAGATTATCAAAGACAGGTATTGATGCAGTGTTTCTTGACAATAAGGCAGAGATGTCTCTGTGGCATATACTATACAGTGTCAGTGACAGGAATGAGCTTCGCAAGGCGCTTGAGAAATATTCACAGCGTTATTCCATAGAAGGCTCATTCATAGATGTAATGTCGAAGTTCCCTCCCTTTGAGTCGGACTATGGGGCTTATTCGGAGAAAGCAATAAAGCGATTGTTGCCACTGATGCGTATGGGCAGCTATTGGCATCAAGAGGATATTGATGCGACAACGCTTGCTCGTATTGAGAAGGTCATTGACGGAGAGGTTGATGAAACCATTCACGAAAGGGTAAGAGAAAAAGCTGTTGCGCTTTCAGACATCACTGATTTCCGCGGCTTGCCACTTTGGCTGGCTTGCTATGTGGTTTACGACAGGCACAGCGAGGCTAAGGACACTGACAGATGGGAGAAAGCAGAGGATATTGACGACTACCTCAGGACCTTCAAGCAGCACTCGTTGAGGAATCCTGTTGTAGAGCAGGTGGTGACAGAAACGCTGCGCGTAGTGAGAGATTTATGGAAGACATACGGACATATTGACGAGATACATGTGGAAATGGGGCGCGAGATGAAAAATCCTGCCGACAAGCGCAAGAAGATGACAGAACGTGCCACAGAAAACGAAAATGCGAACCTGCGCGTAAAGGCATTGCTGACGGAGTTCCTTAATCCGGAATTTGATATTGAGAACGTCCGTCCGTATTCACCAAGCCAGCAGGAGCTATTGCGCATTTATGAAGAGACAGCCTTGAATAGCGTGGACGAACTGGATGACGACATACAGGAGATAATCAGGAAGTTTGCCCAAAGCGAGGCCTCAAAACGCCCATCCCGCTCAGAGATTTTGCGGTATAAGCTATGGCTGGAGCAACACTATGTCTCTCCATATACAGGACAGACGATACCTCTCTCACGCCTGTTCACGACAGATTATGAAATAGAGCACGTGATTCCTCAGTCAAGATATTTTGACGATTCTCTGTCCAACAAGGTCATTTGTGAAGCTGCTGTCAACAAGCTGAAGGACAACAGCCTTGGATATGAATTCATCAAAAAGCACCATGGTGAAAAAGTTGACCTTGGTGGAGGCAGAACTGTGCAAATACTTGAGACTGACAGCTATTGCGCGATGATAGAGAAGACCTACAAGAACAATCGCCCGAAGATGAAGAAACTCTTAATGGAGGATATTCCTTCGGAGTTCATAGAGCGGCAATTGAACGACAGCAGATATATCAGCAAGCTTATAAAAGCCTTGTTGTCAAAACTCGTCAGAGAAAAGGACGAGCAAGAAGCCACCTCCAAGAATGTCATTGTATGCTCAGGCAGCGTGACAGACAGGCTGAAGCGGGAATGGGGTGTCAATGATGTATGGAATCATATTATCCTGCCACGATTCCAGCGAATGAACGAACTGACAGGCACTGAAAAATTCACCACTGTGAGTTCGTCAGGCCATCTCATTCCAGATATGCCTTTGGAACTCCAAAAGGGTTTCAACAAAAAGCGTATCGACCATCGCCATCATGCCATGGATGCCATTGTCATTGCTTGTACCACTCGTGACCATGTGAATCTTCTCAGCAATGAGGCTGCTTCTGCCAAGAGCAATTCCAATCGCTACCAACTGTCACACAAGCTGCGCAGATATGAAGATGTCAAGATAATGCGTGACGGAGAAATGAGAACCATATCCGTGGCCAAGGAATTCCTTATGCCATGGCCTGCATTCCCGTCAGATGTGGAGAATGCCCTGAACAATATCACTGTCAGCTTCAAACAGAATATCAGAGTCATAAACAAGACCAGCAATTATTCCCTGCGATATGATGGGAAGAAGAAAAGAATGGTCAAGCAGACTGCCGGTGACAATTGGGCTATCAGAAAACCGATGCATAAGGAGACAGTGTTCGGAGAAGTCAATCTCCGGCGCATAAAGACATTCCCCTTAAAAGAGGCAATCAAAAAGCCTGAACGTATTGTTGATTCTGAGCTAAAGGAGAAGATTAAGGCTATGCTGGAACTTGGATACTCAGAAAAGCAGATGAAATCCTATTTTGATAGCAACAAGGAAGTCTGGAGCGACAAAGACCTGAAGAGAATTGAGATGTACTACTTTACAAAAGAGACATCCGACAGATTCTTTGCTACGCGCAAGAGCATTGACACCTCTTTTGATGAGAAAAAAATCAAAAGGGAAATCACTGATACAGCCATTCAGAAAATTATGCTTAACCATCTTGCCAAATATAACGGCAATGCTGATTTGGCTTTTTCTCCTGACGGCATTGATGACATGAACCGCAATATCAAGTCACTGAATGACGGCAAAGACCATCAGCCTATATATAAAGTAAGGTGGTACGAGAATGCTGACAAATTCGCGGTCGGACAAAAGGGCAACAAGAAAACCAAGTTCGTCGAGGCAGCCAAAGGAACCAATCTCTTCTTTGCCATTTATGAGAACGAC
>CALZMB010000140.1 GCA_945788485.1 uncultured bacterium
ACGGTTCTCGACATACCAGTCGAGGTCGTAGAACATGATGCCGAGCTGCCGGGCGAGTGCTTTGCCTATTGTCGTCTTCCCGGCTCCCATGTATCCGATGAGGATGATGCGTGTCATGATTTCTTTGCCGTACGTTTTGATGTGACAGGAGTGTTTACGATTTCCATACACTCGTCGAAGGTGAGTTCCGCCACGCGGTCGTGCAGCTGTTTCGGCAGGCGGTAGTTTTTGCCGTCGAAGGCGATGTATGGTCCGTAGCGTCCGTTGAGCAGCTGCATTCGCGGGTCTTCGCCGAAGGTCTTGATGTGGCGTTGCTCTTCCATGCGGCGTTTGTCGGCGATGAGCCTTATGGCTGTCTCCATGGTGATGGTGAGGGGGTCGATGTCCTTCGGTATGGAGATGTATTTCTTGTCGTGGTGTATGTATGGCCCGAATCGTCCGGCTCCGATGGTGACGAAGTGTCCTTCAAACTGTCCGAGCGAGCGCGGGAGGGAGAAGAGTTCGAGGGCTTCGTCGAGTGTGATGGTCTCCATCGACTTGTCTGACGGCAGCTGCGCGAAGCGCGGCTTCTCCTTGTCTTCCGCCTGGCCTATCTGCACGACGGGTCCGTAGCGGCCTATCTTCACATAGACGGGCTTGCCGCTCTTCGGGTCGGTGCCGACGAGGCGTTCGCCTGCCTTGTGCTCAGAACGGGTGTTGATGGTCTCGTCAACCATGTCTTTGAACTTTGCGTAGAACTCTTTCAGCATCTCGTTCCACGGCTCTTTGCCGTCGGCTATCTCGTCGAATTTCTCTTCGACGCGCGCCGTGAAGTTGTAGTCCATGATTTCGGGGAAGAACTTTATGAGGAAATCATTGACGACGATGCCGATGTCTGTGGGCAGGAGCTTGCCTTTGTCAGAGCCTGCCATCTCTATTTTTGTCTTTGACGAGATGACGCTGCCCCTCAGCGTGTCGATGACATATTTGCGTTCTTCGCCTTTCTTGTCGCCTTTCTGCACGTATTCGCGCTGCTGTATGGTTGATATTGTCGGGGCGTAGGTTGACGGGCGTCCGATGCCCAGCTCTTCGAGCTTGTGTACGAGCGACGCCTCGGTGTAGCGTGCGGGCGACTGCGAGAATCGTTCGGTTGATGTTATCTCGCGGCGTTCGAGCTCCTGGCCTATGGCGAGCGCGGGCAGCTGCGGCGACGCTGCCTCCTGGTCGTTGTCCTCGTCGCGGCTCTCGGCATACACTTTCAGGAAGCCGTCGAAGGTGACTACCTCGCCCTGGGCGATGAAGTTCTCGTCAGAGTTTGTCATGCCGATGAAAATCTGCGTCTTCTCAAGGTCGGCGTCAGCCATCTGCGACGCCACGGTGCGTTTCCATATCAGGTCGTAGAGGCGGCGTTCCTGCACGGTGCCTTCGATTTTCGTCTGGTCCATATATGTCGGCCGGATGGCCTCGTGCGCCTCTTGCGCGCCCTTCGACTTGGTGTGGAAGTTGCGGGGCTGCGAGTATTCTGCGCCGTACTCTTTCTCTATCAGCGACTTCGTGGCTCCGATGCAGAGTTTCGAGAGGTTCACCGAGTCGGTACGCATATATGTGATGAGACCGTTCTCGTAGAGCCTCTGCGCCACCATCATCGTCTGCGAGACGGTGTAGCCGAGCTTTCGCGCCGCCTCCTGCTGCAGTGTGGAGGTGGTGAACGGCGGCGCGGGCGAGCGGTGGAGCGGCTTCTGCTGTATGTCGCTCACCTTGAACGCCGCGTCGCGGCAGAGGGTGAGGAAGCGCGCCGCGTCGTCGTACGCCGTGAAGCGGCGGTCGAGCTCCGCCTTCACCTCTACGGGGTGGCCGTCCTTCTCTACGACGAAGATGGCATTGAGACGGTAGAACGGCTCGGAGACGAAGTTCTGTATCTCGCGCTCGCGCTCTACGATGAGCCTCACCGCCACCGACTGCACGCGTCCGGCAGAGAGTGCGGGCTTCACCTTGCGCCACAGCACGGGCGAGAGCTTGAAGCCGACGAGGCGGTCGAGCACGCGGCGCGCCTGCTGCGCATCGACAAGATTCATGTCGAGATGTCGCGGATGCTGTATGGCGTCAAGGATGGCGGTCTTCGTGATTTCGTGGAAGACGATGCGGGCGGTCTTTGCCTCGTCAAGCCCCAGCACCTCACACAGATGCCACGAGATGGCTTCTCCCTCGCGGTCTTCATCGGATGCCAGCCACACCTTGTCGGCTTTCTTCACCTGGCTGCGCAACTCGCTGACGAGCTTCTTTTTCTCTTCCGGTATCTCATACTCCGGCTGCAATGTGGTGAGATCGATGCTGATCTCCTTCTTCTTCAAATCGCGGATGTGGCCGTAAGACGACATCACCTTGAAATCCTTTCCTAAGAATTTCTCAATCGTTTTTGCCTTTGCGGGGCTCTCTACAATAACAAGGTTTTCTTGCATATCCTGTGATTGACTACGGTTGTGGTTCTACAATTCTATTTCCCGGCACGACAGGAGGCCGGCAGACTGGCGCAGACGCCGCACGCGGCACACGCGGCACGGCACCATGCCATGTTTCGGGGCGCAAAAGTAGTGAAAAGTTTCTTTTCCACCTTATTATATAGTGAATTGTTATGTTTTTTTAAGAAAGTCAATAAGGCGTCCGCCAAAAAAACAGACAATAATTTGGTTATGTGTAAGAAAATGTGTACTTTTGCAACTCGTAAGCCCCACAAACAAAACACACAATCAATAAGATAATGAAAAAAACTCTACAGACAAGCCTCGGCGTCTTTCTCGCCGCCCTGCTCATGACAGCGTGCCAGAAACAGCAGTTCCATGTCGAAGGCTCGATAACGAACGCCAAGGATTCAGTGCTCTATTTCGAGAACCTCTCGCTCGAAGGTCCCGTGACGCTCGATTCGCTCCGCCTCGACGAGGGCGGCTCGTTCAGCTTCGCCGCCGACGCCGCCGGCGCGCCCGAATTCTACCGCCTGCGCATCGCCGGGCAAATCATCAACATCTCAGCCGATTCAACCGAGACAGTCACCGTGAAGGCAAAATACCCCGAGATGGCATGGCGATACGACGTAGAAGGCTCTGAAAACTGCAAGAAGATACAAGAACTCGCATACAAGCAGATAGCCCTGCAGAACCGCTGCATAGAAATCGACCGCGACCCGACGCTCAGCGTGGCAGCGGCAGCCGATTCGATCGACAACGTCATCGCTAAATACAAAGAAGAGATAAAGGCTGACTATATCATACGCGAGCCGATGAAGGCATACGCATATTTCGCCCTCTTCCAGGCCGTAGGCTCACGCCTCATCTTCAACCCCCGCGCCAACCGCGACGACATAAAGATGTTCGCCGCCGTAGCCACCTCATGGGACGCCTTCTACCCTGACGCGAAACGAGGCGAGAACCTGCACAACATCGCGCTCGAAGGAATGCGCACACAACGCATCGTGGACAACAACAACCGCGGACTGACCGTCGAAGCGGACAAGATACACGCCACTGACGTGATAGAGATAAGCCTCACAGACAACAAAGGCGTAGAGCGACGCCTCTCCGCGCTGAAAGGCAACGTCGTGCTGCTCGACTTCCACTCGTTCGAGACAGAAGGCTCGGCTGAACGCATCATGACACTGCGCGCCCTCTACAACAAATACCACGACAGAGGACTGCAGATATATCAGGTGGCAGAAGGCACAAACGAACACTTCTGGAAGACATCTGTCGCCGCACTGCCGTGGGTATCAGTCTTCGACACCAACGGAACGGCGGCAGGCACATACAACGTGCAGAGCATACCGACATATTTCCTACTCGACCGCAACTGCTCGCCCGTGAAGCGCGACCTGCAGATAAAGGACATCGACGCAGAAATCCAGGCACTGCTCTGAGACAAACGACAACAAAAAACATGTGACGCGAAAAGCCCATGAACGGAACATTCAACCATCCGTTCATGGGCTTTATACATGAAAAACAACGGGCGGAAAGGCAAAAAAAACGTCTTTTTTCGACGAAAAACAAAAAAAATCGCCAAAATATTTGCACGATTCAAAAAATCATCGTAACTTTGCACTCGCAATCAAGAAAACAAACTTGACACGCAAAAAACAATGCTTCAATAGCTCAGTTGGTTAGAGCACCTGACTGTTAATCAGGGGGTCGTTGGTTCAAGCCCATCTTGAAGCGCATGAAATCCCGCATCTTTCGCAGATGCGGGATTTTTTTGTGCCCCGCCCCGCCACATTCGCCGTCCGCCATTATATACGTTGCCACCGTTGCGAATGCCACTCCGTGACATCACCCCACCTCCTTCCCGTTGTCTCCGCTGTCTCTGTTGTCGTCTGAAACAAGTGTCTGCCAACCAAGCCTCGGTACCGTCTCTGATTTTCGAAAGCAATCATACGAACTTTCGACTGCTACCATACGAACTTTTGACTGCTACCATACGAACTTTTGACTGCTACCATACGAACTTTTGACTGCTACCATACGATTACGCGACGCTATTTTCAGGATTACAAGCCACACTTCCTGACACCCTCGCTGACAGCCTTTTGCACCACCGTCTTGTATGTTCTGCATCGCGTCTCGCCGTTCGCACCACGGTTTGTGCAATGGTTTGCATTGAAAAAGTGATACGCTTGTTAGAACGAACATGTCGAAAAATTGAAAAAAAACGTAAATTTGCAGCCGAACGACTTTTTTATCTAACTTTCTATATTACTTAAAACTAAATCAATGAAAAAATTTTATCTGTTGCTACTAAGTGTACTGTCGGCAACATCGGCACTTGTTTCAAACGCCGCGACGTTTGTAGGGAATCGCACGGATTTCCGCGACGAGACAATCTATTTTGCCATTACCACCCGCTTCTACGACGGCGACCCGACAAACAACACCTACTGCTGGGACGGAGTGCTTAACGTGAACGACCCGGAATGGCGCGGCGACTTCAAAGGCCTTATCGACAAGCTCGACTACATCAAGGCTCTCGGTTTTACCGCCGTATGGATTACGCCTGTCGTCGAGAACGGTTCCGGCCTCGACTATCACGGCTACCATGCCATGGACTTCTCTAAAATCGACCACCGCTACGTAGGAAAGTCCGACACGGACGCCGATGCTGACGTGGCATTCCAGACACTCATCGACGAGGTGCACAAACGCGGCATGAAGCTTATCCTTGACATTGTGCTGCAACATACCGGCAACTTCGGCGAAGCCCGTCTTTGCAAGATGTTTGAAAAGGACTATTCTATCGACCTTGGAGACATCAGCTGCATGAAAGTGGTGCCGCAGAGTGAAGGCGGCAGGCTTCCGGAGAACTATGCCTCGATGAAGCCGGCAGACCAGTACGGCTCGCGCCTGGCACTGATGAAGAATACGGATTTCGAGAACAATGACATCCACAACTATTGGCACCACAAGGCGTGGTTTGACTGGGACGACCCGTCGCGCTGGTGGGGACAGATAGCAGGCGACTGCGTCGATCTTAACACAGAGCACCCCGCCGTCAGCTCATATATCGTGGACTGCTACTCACGCTTCATCAAGATGGGCGTTGACGGCTTCCGTATCGACACCGCAGGACACATCCCGCGTCTCTCGTTCAACAACAATTTCTTGCCGCAATTCCAACAGGCGGCGGAATCTGCAGAAGCGAAGGCAAAACGCGGCGGCAGCCCCTTCTTCATGTTCGGCGAAGTCTGCGCCCGCTCGATGGAAGTGATTTACCGCGGCGCAAACTACAACTGCTCGCCCTGCTACTACACATGGAAAGAATCTAAAGACTATTCGTGGGACTATAACGCTGACTCGTGGGACAATGTGGTGGCTATCCCTAAACCCCAAGAAGGCTCACATGACTATGAAACCGTCAGCGAACACACCAACTGGGAATCCGCTCTCCAGCAGGGAACAGACGATCTTGGACATGCGGATGAAATCCTGCGCCGCAGCGACAATGCTCTGCTCAAAGGCAATGACTACCACACTCCGGACCACTCCGACTTCTCCGGATTGAACGTCATCG
>CALZMB010000141.1 GCA_945788485.1 uncultured bacterium
ACGAGTTGACGAGTTGACAAGTTGACAAGTTGACGAGTTGACAAGTTAACGAGTTGATAAGTTGACGAGTTGACAAGTTGACAAGTTAACGAGTTGACAAGTTGACGAGTTGACAAGTTGACGAGTTGACTAAAAAAAATAAAGAATATGACATTTACAAATTTCATAAAACGCCCGGTGCTCTCGACGGTGATTTCCATCTTCTTCGTGTTGCTGGGCACCATCGGCATCATCTCGCTGCCTATCGAGCAGTATCCTGATGTCGCACCGCCTACCATCTCGGTGCAGACAACCTACACCGGCGCTGACGCACAGACAGTGCTGAACTCTGTCGTCACTCCTTTGGAGGAGAGCATCAACGGTGTGGAGAACATGACATACATGACCTCACAGGCCACCAACGACGGCATGTGCCAGATCACGGTATATTTCGAACAAGGCTCCAACGCCGACATGGCAGCCGTCAACGTGCAGAACCGCGTCTCACAGGCACAGGCTCTTCTGCCTGCCGAAGTGACGAAAGTCGGCGTGACGGTGGAGAAGCGACAGACATCAAACGTCATCATGTACACCGTCACGTCTGAAGACGGACGCTATGACGACGAGTTCCTGACCAACTACAACAACATCAACATCGTGCCTGCCCTGAAGCGTATCTCAGGCGTAGGCGGCGTGCAGTCGCCGGGTATGAAGACATACTCTATGCGTATCTGGCTGCAGCCGGACAAGATGAAACAGCATGGCCTCATACCGGCAGACATCAGCGCCGCTTTGGCTGAGCAGAACATCGAAGCCGCTCCGGGAAAGTTCGGCGAACAGAGCGACATGGCGTACGAATACACCATGCGATACAAAGGCCGTCTGAAGACAGCTGAAGAATATGAGGACATCATCATCTCCAGCAACCAGAACGGACAGACGCTCCGTCTGAAAGACGTGGCAAAGGTAGAACTCGGCGGCTTGTTGTACAGCGTGTCGATGAAAGACAACGGACAGCCTTCGGTCATGGGTATGGTGCAGCAGATTGCCGGCTCTAACGCCACACAGATCGCAGAAGACGTGAAGGCAGAGTTAGAGAAGCAGGCACTGTCGTTCCCTCCGGGCATGACATACAAGCTTAACTACGACGTGACGGAGTTCCTCTTCGCCTCTATCGAGGAAGTGCTCTTCACTCTCTTCATCACGCTTCTCCTCGTATTCCTCGTGGTATATGTCTTCTTGCAGGACTTCCGCTCCACCCTCATCCCGATGATTGCAGTCCCGGTGGCGTTGCTCGGCACATTCCTCTTCCTCTGGATATTCGGCTTCTCCATCAACCTGCTCGTTCTCTCGGCGCTCCTCCTTGCCATCGCCATCGTGGTGGATGATGCCATCGTGGTTGTCGAAGCCGTACACGCCAAGCTCGACCAGGGCTACAAGAGCGCGCTGACAGCGTCAATCGACGCGATGAACGAGATTTCCGGCGCCATCATCTCCATCACTCTCGTCATGTCGGCAGTGTTCGTGCCGGTGTCGTTCATGGGCGGCACGAGCGGCGTCTTCTACCGTGAGTTCGGCGTGACGATGGCTATCTCCATCCTCATCTCCGCCGTCAACGCCCTCACGCTCTCTCCGGCGCTCTGCGCCATCTTCCTGAAGCCTCACGACAGCGGACACGAGAAGAAGATGTCGTTTATCGACCGCTTCCACGCCGGCTTCAACTACCAGTACGAGAAGATACAGTCAAAATACAAGAAAGGCGTCGAGCGCGTCATCAACCATAAGATTGTGGCTGCCGTCGCCGTCATCGCCGGCTTCCTCATCATGGGCGTCCTCATGTCCACGACAAAGACCGGCCTTGTCCCTGACGAAGACACCGGCGTTATATTCTGTACCGTCTCCATGGCGCCGGGCACCAGCCAGGAGCGCACAAAAGTCGTAATCGACCAGATAGACAAGATGCTGGAGAACAACCCTGCCATCCTCACTCGCGAGCAGCTGCTCGGCTACAACTTCATAGCAGGACAAGGCTCTGACCAGGCGACATACATCATCAAGCTGAAACCGTTCGAGGAGCGTCCCGGCGGATTCTTCTACAACCTCTCCGGACTGTGGCAGGGCGACGGCATCATGCGCTTCTTCGTCAACCCGATGTCCTACACCTCTGTCCTCGGCATGATCTACAAACAGACGGCAGAGATAAAAGACGCTCAGATTCTCGCCTTCTCCCCGCCTATGGTCAGCGGTTTCGGCGCGACAAACGGCATCACGTTCTCAATGCAGGACAAGACTGGCGGCGACCTCGGAAAATTCTTCGAGATAACGAAAAAATATCTTGCGGAGCTCAACAAACGCCCTGAGATTTCAAACGCCATGACATCCTACAACCCTAACTATCCGCAGTATATGGTTGACGTTGACGTGGCGAAGTGCAAACAGTCGGGCATCTCTCCGCAGACAGTGCTCTCTACGCTTCAAGGCTACTACGGCGGCCTCTATGCCTCCAACTTCAACTCTTACGGAAAACTCTTCCGCGTCATGATACAAGGCACCGTTGACAGCCGCAAGAACCCCGCCACGCTCAACAGCATCTATGTACGCACGCCGAAGGGCATGGCACCCGTCAGCGAGTTCTGCAACCTGAAGCGTGTCTATGGCCCGTCAAACATCAACCGTTTCAACCTCTTCACCTGTATCAACGTCAATGCCTCAGCGGCAGCAGGCTATTCTTCAGGCCAGGCTCTGAAAGCTGTTGAAGAGGTAGCGAAAGAGGTTCTGCCTGACGGCTACGGCCTCGACTATTCAGGCATGACACGTTCAGAGCAGGAATCGAGCGATTCTACGGCAATCATCTTCATTCTCTGCTTCATCTTCGTCTATCTCATCCTCTCCGCACAGTACGAGAGCTACATCCTCCCGTTGGCGGTGATGCTCTCTATCCCGTTCGGCCTTGCCGGAGCATTCGTCTTCACCAACCTCTTCGGCCACTCGAACGACATCTACATGCAGATTGCGCTCATCATGCTCATCGGCCTGTTGGCGAAGAACGCCATCCTTATCGTGCAGTTCGCCCTCGAACGCCGTAAGATGGGCATGGCGATACGCTACTCCGCCATCCTCGGCGCGGCGGCACGTCTCCGTCCCATCCTCATGACCTCTCTCGCCATGATCATCGGCCTTCTCCCGCTGATGTTCGCCAGCGGCGTAGGCAAGAACGGCAACCAGACGCTCGGCGCAGCGGCTGTCGGCGGCATGCTCATCGGCACGCTCTGCCAGATTTTCGTCGTGCCCACACTCTTCGCCATCTTCCAGTGGCTGCAAGAGAAACTGAAGCCGATAGAGTTTGACGACGACAATGCGCACATAGACACCGAGCTTTTACAATACACACATTCCTTCGGAAAGAAGCAATAAGCCATATACATATATATATGAAGAAGAAAACATTTTTCACAATATTGTCTGCAGCTGTTCTCGCCAACAGCTGCGGACTATACAGCAAATACGAGCGGCCTGAGGTCAACACCCAGGGCATCGTACGCGACGCCGTGTCGCCCGCCGACACACTTGCCGTGACAGACACCGCAAGTTTCGGCAATATGCCATGGCGCGACGTCTTCACCGACCCTCAGCTTCAGACGCTGATAGCCCAGGGGCTTGAGCGCAACACCGACCTGCTCAACGCCGCCCTCAGCGTGCAGATGGCAGAGGCACAGCTGACAACGTCACGACTCGCCTTCCTGCCGTCCATCGCCTTCGCCCCCACCGGCACACTGTCGTCGTGGGACGGCTCAAAGACATCAAAGACCTATCAGCTGCCCATAGCAGCCAGCTGGAACGTCGATCTCTTCGGCAACCTCCTCTCTCAGAAACGCAGCGCGCAGATGCAGCTGCTCGCGGCGAAAGACTATCAGACCGCCGTCAAGACAAACATCATCGCCGGCATCGCCAACCTCTACTACACCCTGCTCATGCTCGACAAGCAGATGCAGATAGTCGATTCGATGACCGTCCTGACAAAAGAGACATGGGACATGATGGCGCTGCAGATGCGCTACGGCAGGGCACGCTCCACCAGCGTGCAGAGCGCAGAGGCGAGCCACTATTCCGTCCTTGCGCAGGCAAGCACGCTGCGTCAGCAGATTCGCGAGACAGAGAACTCCCTCTCCCTCCTCATCTGCCAGCCCGGGCAGGCCATCGCGCGCGGCGACCTCTACGACCAGTCGCTGCCAGAGACACTCGCCGTCGGCGTGCCGATGAAGATGCTTGCCAACCGCGCCGATGTCCACGCGGCGGAGATGCAGCTCGCAGCCTGCTTCCACGACGTGCAGACAGCACGCAGCCGCTTCTATCCCGCACTGAACCTCTCCGCCAACGGCATCTTCACAAACAGCAGCGGCATGGGCATCACAAACCCGGGCAGCTGGCTCCTCTCAGCCGTAGGCAGCCTCACACAGCCTATCTTCCAGAACGGCAAGTTAGTTGCAGGGCTGAAAGTCGCCAAGGCACAGCAAGAGCAGGCCTACAACAACTGGCAGAACGCCATCTTCAAGGCTGGCAACGAAGTCAGCAACGCCCTCGTCAGCTACAACACCTGCAACGAGCGCAGCATCCTCGAGGCGAAGCAGACCGCCCTCTACCGCCAGAACGTCGAAGACACGCGCCAGCTCTTCAAGAACAGCGGCAGCACATACCTTGAAGTCATCAGCGCACAAGCCAACCTCCTGAACGCAGAGATTAGCAAGGTCAGCGACGACTTCTGCAAGATGCAGGCCGTCGTCAGCCTCTACACCGCCCTCGGAGGCGGAAGAAACTAAGCCTTGCTTCCACATCATCACTCTTTTCTCTCATCAACAAACACATCCAACACCATGAGCAATATAAGCGACAAAGCATATATCGACCCGCGGGCGAAGATAGGCGACAACGTCACCATCTATCCCTTCGCGTATATCGAGGGCGACGTAGAGATAGGCGACGACTGCATCATCTATCCCAATGTCAGCATCATGAGCGGCACACGTCTCGGCGCGAAGAACAAGGTGTTCCAGAACACCGTCCTCGGCGCCGTGCCGCAAGATTTCAACTACCGTGGCGACGAGACGCACCTCATCATCGGCGACAGCAACATCATCCGCGAGAATGTCGTCATCAACCGCGCCACCTACAGCGACGGCGCCACCGTCATCGGCAACAAGAATTTCCTGATGGAAGGCGTGCACATCTCCCACGACACGAAGGTAGGCACGATGAACGTCTTCGGCTACGGCACGAAGATAGCAGGCGACTGCGTCATTGGCAACCGTGTCATCTTCTCATCCGGCATCATCGCCAATCCGAAGACACGCGTGGGCGACGCGGCAATGATACAGGCAGGCACACGGTTCAGCAAAGACATCCCCCCGTTCATCGTCGCCACCGACAACCCCGTGCGCTACGGAGGCGTCAACGCCACCATCCTGCGCAACTACGGCGTAGATGAAAAGACCATCGCCCACATCGCCAACGCCTACCGCCTCATCTTCCACGGACAGACCAGCGTCTTCGACGCAGTCAACCAGGTGGTAGAGCAGGTGCCCGACGGAGAGCAGATACAGAACCTCGTCGCCTTCATACGCGAGACAAAGCTCGGCATCATAAGCAAGATGTGACGCACGTCACAGGCAAGCCCTCGTGCGGGCGCACCGACAAAAAAGCAGGAGACATACATTGTCCCCTGCTTTTTTTTGTGTCTAAGGAGGTTCAATATAAGGCGGGTTCTATAAGCGCCTTATATAGCGCGTGAGTATCAGCAGTTGCCTCGCAACAGCCCCGTGTCTTTCTTCTCCACCCGATAGAAAGGTGCAGCCAAGCGTTTGCGAAGTTAACGAAAGTGCCATTGCAGCTTGCAGATGATACTATTTTGCACGTCTTGAAATCTCAGGAAATCATTTCTTTTATGCCCAAAAATCGCTTCTTTGGCACAGTTTTATGCACTTCGGCATCTAAGAATGACTTAGACTAGAAAAAGTTGTCACTTTAGGAGGCAAAAGAAGTGACAATGAAA
>CALZMB010000142.1 GCA_945788485.1 uncultured bacterium
GCAATCCGGCTAAGGCCGAGCGGGAACTCGGCTGGAAGGCGCGATACGGCATTGAGGAGATGTGCCGCGATTCATGGAACTTCCAGAAGAACAATCCTGAAGGCATCTGATAATGGAGATAAGCCCGATAGCATTTTTCTCTTCTCCCTTCAAGACAAAATTCGGCATACCGCGACAAAGCGGCATCGTCGAAGATGTTGTAGGCGAGGTGGTGTTTGAGAAACAATACCAGTCGCCGGAGGCTGTACGCGGACTTCAGGGCTTTGACTATATATGGCTCATCTGGGGCTTCACTAATCCGGCGCAAAGCCCCGTTGAAGCAGACGGCGGACAGCGCGACTACACCGACGCGCCGCGACATAAGCATACCCTTCCTCTCACGGTACGCCCCCCTCGCTTGGGAGGCAATGAGAGGGTAGGGGTCTTTGCTTCGCGTTCGCCCTTCCGACCCAACTCCCTCGCCCTGTCTTCCGTGCGCCTGTTAGCTGTAGAAACCGGGAAACTTATTGTCGCAGGCGCAGACCTCATGGACGGTACGCCTATCTACGACATAAAACCATACGTCCCCTTCACCGACTGCCATGTCGGGGCGGCGGCAGGTTTTGTTGACCAAAACACATGGAAAACGCTTGATGTCATATTTCCTGAGCCATTGCGCACACTCTTCTCCCATGATGAGCAGAATGCCATCATCGCCGCCCTAAGCCAAGACCCGCGACCGCAATATCATGCCTCGTCGCAACGTGTCTATGGAATGCCTTTCGCAAGCTATGACATACTCTTCACTGTCACAGACGATGTAGTAACGATTACAGAGGTCAAACCCCTGACCTGCTGACTAACTTCGACCCTCCCGCCACTCTGGCTCCCACGGAATATCCTGACCCTTGAATTTACTTTGTTAACTAACTCTTATACTAATGAAAAAGTTTCTTTCTTCGCTTATTCTTTTCAGTGCATTCTCGTCGCCTCTTTTTGCCCAGCAAAAGGGACTTGTTGATATGCACAACTCACAACATGCGCAAATGGTAAATACACCGCTCGGTGCCACTTCATGGACCGGCGGCTTCTGGAAAGAACGTTTTGATGTCTTCCACAACACCTCTCTCCTGTCCATGTTCGACACATGGAAGAGCAAAGAGGGAAAAGGATGGAACAACTTCCTCGTCGCTTCTGGAAAGATAGAGGGCGAACACCACGGACCGGCTTTCCACGACGGAGACATGTATAAATGGTGCGAGGCGATGGCGGCTGTCTATGCCGTGACACACGATCCGCGCCTCGACCAAATCATGGACGAATTCATCGCTATGGTGGCTGCTTCGCAACGCGAAGACGGATATATACATACACAGGTGAACATCGCCGAACTGAATGCAAAGAAGAAACATCTATCTGGAAAAGACGACACCGTCGTTGGCACTGCGACAGGCAAAGGCAGCGACGGTGCTCTCGGAAACAAGCTGAACTTCGAGACCTACAACCTCGGACATCTCATCAATGCCGCCATCGTGCACAAAAGGGCGACGGGCAAGACCACGTTCTTCAACATCGCATTGAAAGCGGCTGAGTTCCTTATCAATTTCTCTGTCAACCACCCCGACGAACTCGCGAAATGCGCTGTCTGCCCTTCACATTATATGGCTGTTGCAGAACTCTATCGCGAGACGGGTGATGAGAGATACAAACAACTCGCTCAGACGCTCATCGACATTCGTGGTTCACAGCCTGACGGCACTGACGACAACCAAGACCGCGAGCCTTTCCGCGAACAATATACAGCTCGCGGACACAGTGTGCGCGCCAACTATCTCTATGCCGGAGCGACAGACCTCTTCGTAGAGACCGGCGAAGAGCAGCTCATGAAGAACCTCACAGCAATCTGGAGCGATATCGTCACACGTAAGATGTATATCACCGGAGGATGCGGCGCTCTCTATAACGGTGTGTCGCCTGACGGCACTGACTACAAGCCCGCCAACTGGCAGCAGATTCATCAGGCTTACGGCAGACCATTCCAGCTGCCACAATCCACAGCGCATAACGAGACATGCGCCAACATCGGCAATATGCTCTTCAACTGGCGTATGCTTCAAGCCACGGGTGATGCGAAATATGCCGACATCGTAGAGACATGCCTCTATAACAGCATCCTCACCGGCATCTCGCTCGATGGTGAGAAATATCTCTACACCAACCCGCTGCGTCTGTCAAAGAATCTGCCTTATAGCCTCAGATGGAGCCGCGAGCGCAAGAAACTCATCTCTTGCTTCTGCTGCCCTCCCAACACGTTGCGCACACTCTGCGAAGCGCAAGAGTATGCCTACACCGTCGGTAAGGCACAGCGTGAAAAAGGCAAGCTCCTGCCCGGCTCGCTCTATGTCAACCTCTACGGCGCCAACGTGTTGAACACAACGATGAACGGCAAACCGCTCAAAGTGACACAGACCACAGACTATCCCTTCGACGGACGAATACAGCTCTCTGTCGATGCAGTAGGGAAAAATGCCCTCGCCACTCTCTGCCTGCGAGTGCCAGAATGGTGCAACTCTGCTGTTGTCACAGTCAATGGCGTGAAACAGGACGTTGACATCTCTCCAAACACCTATATCTCTCTTCAACGTCAGTGGAAGAAAGGCGATGTCATTGTCCTTGATATGCCAATGGAGCCGCGCCTCATTGCCTCTAACCCGCTTGTTGAAGAATCGCGCAACCATGTGGCGGTGAAACGCGGACCGCTCGTTTATTGTCTTGAAGCATCTGACGTAGATGCAGACATAGACAACATCATCATTCCGGCAGACATACAGTTCAACGCTGTACCAATGGAGATTGCCGGTTCAAAGATGATGGCTCTCGAAGGCACTGCAATTTCTCTCGAGCAGCCCTCATGGGACAACACTCTCTATCGTGAAGTTTCCCGCAAGCAGAAAGCAGTGAAAATACGCCTCATCCCACATTACGCCTACGGCAATCGCGGTATGCAGGACATGACCGTCTGGCTTCCGTTTTCATCCTGTCCCGCAAAATAACATTCTTCCGTGGAGTTCCGTGTATGATTATCATACCGAAGGTCAAATCAACGGTGTTCGCGGAAACTGCTTATCATATCACGGCAACGGAGACATCACATGACCCACAGAATGTGTACAATGTATCTTTTCTGTCGAAATGTTTATCTCGGTTTTTGTTAATCTTATGACAAAGAATCCGTGTTCGTCCGTGTGATTGTTCTTTCACGCAGATTTTGCAGATTCCTTTCATACGCTTGACAAAAACCGGAAAAACTCCTTGCGCTTGATGCAAAAGGTCTCTTCGAGCCCATGATGATGTAGCCGCCTGAAAATCCTTGAGCAAGCTCAGATATTTTCAGTCACCTATATCATCACCCTACGGGGCTTTTGCATCAATCACAAGGCGATAAACCGAAAAAAAACTATCAACTCGTAAACTTGTCAACTTGTTAACTTGTCAACTTGTTAACTTGTCAACTTGTTAACTTGTCAACTTGTTAACTTGTCAACTAAAAAATGTTTATCGCCTTGAAGATGATGGAGCCTAATGAAATAAGGTGGTGTTATGCTTTCGGTTTAGGCGTTATGAGCTTGCTCATATAAGACTAAAGCGGAAGCATGACACCAGGGCAAAGCCCCATCATCTTCAAGGGGTTTTCTCGGTTTTTGTTAATCTATAGAAAACCTCCGTGGTGTTCGATGACCGTCCGTGTGACAATAAATAATCTCCGTGTGATAAAATCTATGTGTCAGGGACCTCTCCCTTACCCTAAAAACGACAAGTAATTATGATAATGAAAAAGACCATAATCTCAGCGTTATTCCTTACTTTTACCCTTGCCGCCCACGCCGCCGACATCTTCGTCTCCCCCGCCGGTGACGACACCGCCGACGGCAGCAAGGCGACACCGTTGAAATCCCTGCGTATCGCATTGCGCCACGCCCGTGACATGCGCCGTCTTGCTGACAGTCCTCTCACCGAACCTGTCAACATACATCTCCTCTCTGGCACATACAACCTCTACGAACCCATCTACGTCCGTCCAGAAGACAGCGGCACGCCACAGTCTCCCACTGTCATCATCGGACACGACGCCACGCTCTCTGGTGGTGTCAACGTCACAGGGTGGCGTAAAGAAGGAAAATACTATGTCGCTGACACTCCAGCCTTCAACGGCAACCTCATTGATTTCAGACAGCTCTATGTCAACGGCGTGAAAGCTGTCAGGGCACGCGATGTCGCCGTCTTTGATGACATGGCACATATCCTCTCTCTCGACAAGAAGAAACAGGTGTTCTATGTACCGCTCACAAAAGCGGTGCGCGCTCTCGCGCAAGCCTATTCCGACAGACGGTATATCATGAAACACACTCCTGCTGAGATGATTCTCCACGAGATGTGGTGCATAGCCGTGCTACGTATCAAAGACGTAAAGATACAAGGCGATTCGGCTGCCGTCACCATACACAATCCGGAATCTGCCATACAGTTCGAGCACCCGTGGCCGTCACCTATGGTCAATACAAAACCTTTCATCACCGAAGACGGCAGAACACTTAACCTCAACTCCGCCTTCTATCTCACCAACCACCCCTCTCTCCTCGATCATCCCGGAGAGTGGTATCACGACGTGCGTGCAAACAAAATCTACTATTATCCTCGCAAAGGCGAGAAAATAGTCTCCGCCGTCGTCCCCGCACTCGAATCTCTCATGCAAGTAGAAGGCACGACAGACCGTCCTGTACATGATGTATGCTTCAAAGACCTGAAATTCAGCCACACAACATGGATGCGCCCCTCAACCGACGGACACGTCCCTCTTCAGGCTGGAATGTTCATGTACGAAGGATATAAGCTCCGTCCACAGATGCCTCGTCCTGACCGAAACAATGGACTCGACAACCAAGGTTTCCTCGGACGCCCCGCGTCAGCCGTTTCTGTAGCTTATGCAGCCGATATAACCTTCGACAAATGCAGGTTCATGCATCTCGGCTCTTCCGGCTTAGACTACGTCGAAGCAACGTCAGGCGGATATATCATCAACAGCCTGTTCACCGACATAGCCGGCAACGGCATCGTCGCCGGCACTTTCTCCCCATCAGCCTTTGAGACCCACCTGCCTTATATGCCTTCTGACCGGCGTGTGATATGCGACGGACTTGTCATCGCCAACAACACCGTACACAACGTGGCGACAGAAGACTGGGGCACACTCGGCATCTGCTGCGGCATCGTCTCTAACTGCATCATCGCACACAACGAGATATATGATGTCTCATATTCTGCCATCAACCTCGGATGGGGATGGACACAGTCTGTCAACGCCATGTACGGCAATGAGGTATATCGCAACTACATACATCATTACGCGCGTCACGAATACGACTGTGCCGGCATCTACACTCTCAGCGCGCAACCCAAGACCTTCATCACGGAGAATGTCGTGGAGAAAATCTATCACCCCACCTACGCCCACGACCCAAACCATTGGTTCTATCTCTATTGCGACGAAGGCTCGTCATTCATCACAGTGAAAGACAACTGGACCGAAGGCGAGAAATTTCTCAGAAATTCCAACGGCCCCTGCAACATCTGGGAGAACAACGGTCCGCAGGTGCACGACTCCATCCGCGCTAACGCCGGCGTAAAGCCTAACCTCGACATCCTTAACCTCCGAAAGGTCATTACGACAAAGAAGCCGAAGAAACAATAGTCCCCGCAATATCCGGCTCTCACGTCCTTCCGTACCACCTCACCCTCGTATGTTAAGGTGGGTTCTATAAATGCGCTTTGCCAGATTTTGAGATTGTTTTTGAGGACAAATTGCAAGTTGGAGAGTGAGCGTAGCGGGCTACGTGACCGATACGACTTGCAATTTGCCCCAAAAAGAATCCAAAAGATGGCAAAA
>CALZMB010000143.1 GCA_945788485.1 uncultured bacterium
ATATATAAAGTAAGGTGGTTTGAGAAAGCTGACAAATTCGCGGTCGGACAAAAGGGCAACAAGAAAACCAAGTTTGTCGAAGCAGCCAAAGGAACCAATCTCTTCTTTGCCATTTATGAGAACGACGTGCTCAACAAGCAAACTGGGGAAGTCATAAAGAAGCGTTCGTTCAGAACAATACCTCTTAATGAAGCAATCTGCAAGATGAAGGCCGGACTACCAATCGATGATGAAGCAACGTTTATCCTTTCACCCAATGACTTGGTTTATGTGCCCACACAAGAGGAAGTGGGAAGCGGGATGATAAAATATATCGATTATTCAAGGCTGTATAAGTTTGTCAGCGCAGCTGGTATTCTGGCTGATTTTGTACCCGTAAATGCAGCAAACACTATTTATGCAGTTAAGAAAGACTTTGCAACATTATTTTGCAAAAGTGGCATGATACAAAATGAATTTGGTGTAGGTAGTCCAAAGTCCAAAAATGAGCGTGCATTAACCGGTGAAATGATTAAAGATGTCTGCATCCCCATAAAGGTTGACAGACTTGGACATATAATAAAAATAGGAGTATAGGCTTATGATAAAGAAGACCTTGTATTTTGGTAATCCCGCTTACCTCTCGCTCCGTATGGAGCAGATGGTAATCAAACTTCCTGAGGTTGAAAAAGCGACGGGACTTCCATCAGCTATCAAGGAACAGTCCGTCGTGACACGACCCATCGAAGATATTGGCATCGTCGTGCTCGACAACAAGCAGATTACTATAACACAAGGTCTTCTCGAAGCCCTCCTTGAAAACAATTGTGCCGTCATAACATGCGACAGCCATAGGATGCCGGTAGGCCTGATGCTTCCGCTATGTGGAAATTCAGTTCAAAGCGAAAGATTTCAAGACCAAATCTCCGCATCCCTGCCGCTCCGCAAGCAATTATGGCAGCAGACAGTAAAAGCCAAAATCAACAATCAAGCTCGCATCCTGACAATTTGCAGTCAGGCAGAATCACGATGTATGAAGAAATGGAGCGATAATGTGAAAAGTGGAGACACAGACAATCAAGAGGCTCATGCGGCGGCTTATTATTGGAAAAAGATATTCTCCAACATCAAAGGGCTTGAGAATTTTACAAGAAATCGTGATGGCATCGAACCGAACAATCTTCTTAATTATGGTTATGCAATATTGCGTGCCATAGTAGCTCGTGCCCTTGTTTCAAGCGGTATGCTGCCTACGTTTGGCATACATCATCACAACCGCTACAATGCTTATTGTCTTGCAGATGACATCATGGAACCATATCGTCCGTA
This sequence comes from uncultured bacterium, assembly GCA_945788485.1. Taxonomy (GTDB): domain Bacteria; phylum Bacteroidota; class Bacteroidia; order Bacteroidales; family Bacteroidaceae; genus Prevotella. The sequence goes on from CALZMB010000143.1 coordinate 1,309, forward strand.
CGTCGATGAACTGGTTTATAATGTTGTAGAACGATATGGAGCAGGCAACCTGTCACTCACAAACGAGATAAAGACCGTGCTTCTCTCCATTCCGACTATAGATGTCGTTATATCCGGCAAACGAAGCCCTTTGATGGTAGGCGTCACACAAACTACTGCTTCTCTTTATAAATGTTTCAGTGGAGAACAGAGAATCATTGCCTATCCGGAAAGATAGCAGGCATTAATACTATTATGGACAGATTCAGTGAATATAGGGTTATGTGGGTTCTGGTATTTTTTGACTTGCCTACTGAGACAAAAAAGGATAAGCGAGCATATCAGCTTTTCCGAAAGCAGTTGCAGAAAGACGGCTTCACGATGTTTCAGTTCTCCATCTATGTTCGTCACTGCGCCAGCATGGACAATGCAGAGGTCCACATCAAGAGGGTGAAAAACTTTCTGCCCGAATATGGCAACGTAGCCGTGATGTGCATTACAGACAAGCAATTTGATAATATTAAGGTGTTCACAGGCTCAAAAATCGCTAAAAGAAAATCCCAACCATTACAACTGGAACTGTTTTGATAGTTTAACATATATTATCGTTATTGTATTGTCGCATCCTTCACTGTGTTCAGTATCACCATTAACAAGCATTTTCCATATTGAATAATCAACACTTTGTCTTTTGCAAAATTTGGGATTGAGAAATGACATTTACAGTCCTTTCTTGTCATAAAGAACAGCCATTTTTTTATTTCTGTATTACAAAGTAAACATCTGAATACAAGTACATTACTCGTATTCAGATGTTGTTTTACCATGCAAAGGTACGAATTTTTCAGCAAATCACAACACATAGGCGAATCATACCAAGAAGCTCCGCTGATGTTGTTTTACCATGCAAAGGTACGAATTTTTCAGCAAATCACAACGAATAGACTTTTCTACATTTGCATCAGCCGGATGTTGTTTTACCATGCAAAGGTACGAATTTTTCAGCAAATCACAACACTCCGTCGTTCGGCATGATGAGCCACTTGGATGTTGTTTTACCATGCAAAGGTACGAATTTTTCAGCAAATCACAACATGTATTCTGACTTGTTTTTCACACTCCGCGATGTTGTTTTACCATGCAAAGGTACGAATTTTTCAGCAAATCACAACACATATTATCTTCGAGAGATTTCTGTATAAGATGTTGTTTTACCATGCAAAGGTACGAATTTTTCAGCAAATCACAACAAAAGCTCCTGGCGGGTAACAGGGATGGCGGATGTTGTTTTACCATGCAAAGGTACGAATTTTTCAGCAAATCACAACCATGCTTTTGTTTTTCCCTTTTCATATTAGGATGTTGTTTTACCATGCAAAGGTACGAATTTTTCAGCAAATCACAACCTTTACAACTCAATTCTGCTCAATGTCAAAGATGTTGTTTTACCATGCAAAGGTACGAATTTTTCAGCAAATCACAACATATCAGTAATGATGACATTAATATAGTACGATGTTGTTTTACCATGCAAAGGTACGAATTTTTCAGCAAATCACAACTACTCCAAAGTACATGACTGTTTGCGCTTGGATGTTGTTTTACCATGCAAAGGTACGAATTTTTCAGCAAATCACAACACAAGAGACTAAACGCATGAATGCTAAGGCGATGTTGTTTTACCATGCAAAGGTACGAATTTTTCAGCAAATCACAACGTGCTTTCTGCCGCGCATACACCATAGAGGGATGTTGTTTTACCATGCAAAGGTACGAATTTTTCAGCAAATCACAACAGATGTTCAATCATCATTTGTTCCTTATGGGATGTTGTTTTACCATGCAAAGGTACGAATTTTTCAGCAAATCACAACTGTCAGCAGATATGTGCAGAGTGGCAGCAAGATGTTGTTTTACCATGCAAAGGTACGAATTTTTCAGCAAATCACAACATTAACTCTACTACTTCCTTACGGTCTGCGATGTTGTTTTACCATGCAAAGGTACGAATTTTTCAGCAAATCACAACAGCATGAAGAGGTGACTTGTGGCTGCGTTGATGTTGTTTTACCATGCAAAGGTACGAATTTTTCAGCAAATCACAACCATTCTTGGATATTATAAGGAAGGTGCTTAGATGTTGTTTTACCATGCAAAGGTACGAATTTTTCAGCAAATCACAACGGCGTGTAGTGAAGTCGGTATCGGCGGAGTGATGTTGTTTTACCATGCAAAGGTACGAATTTTTCAGCAAATCACAACGTATTAGCTCCGATGCGGAGTGCTGCATCGGATGTTGTTTTACCATGCAAAGGTACGAATTTTTCAGCAAATCACAACATATAACACATTTGGGAATTGGTGTGAGTGATGTTGTTTTACCATGCAAAGGTACGAATTTTTCAGCAAATCACAACAGAAACATCAAACGCACGCCCGCGAGGATGATGTTGTTTTACCATGCAAAGGTACGAATTTTTCAGCAAATCACAACCTATGCCGTCGGAACGCCTTTCACTGTCAGATGTTGTTTTACCATGCAAAGGTACGAATTTTTCAGCAAATCACAACTCCTATGCCAGATGGAAACACCCCCGTTTAGATGTTGTTTTACCATGCAAAGGTACGAATTTTTCAGCAAATCACAACAGGACGTGGTATAGGTGCTGACAGAAGTCAGATGTTGTTTTACCATGCAAAGGTACGAATTTTTCAGCAAATCACAACACCGCAGTTGTAAACGTATTTGAAACGATAGATGTTGTTTTACCATGCAAAGGTAATGATTTTCCTGAAATCCCATCCTTTTTACACGAGAAAAATCTCTGCCGCGCCCTCTTTTTCGCCGCCCGCAGACAATATGGCACGCCTACACATTAATGTATAATGCGGAAAACCGGGAAAACGCGTTTCCGGCGACGACAGCATACGGCGGATAAAAAAGTATCAGCCGCAGGAGATTTCAGACACACATGATACTATTTTGACACACGTCTTCTTCAGAATCCAGCGTCTGACAGCCTCGAGCACCCTCCATACTGATTTTCCGCCGTTTTTTCCGTGTTGCTTGCATACCGTTGATGTACAGGCAGTTGCAATCACACAGACAGAAACACAATGCCGGGGAAAAGCAGAAAACGGCTGTCTTCCGGTGCAAGACTGACTATCTTGGCATCCTGTCTTGACTATCTCACGCCCTCACTTTGACTTTTTCACTGTCTCACTTTGACTGTTTCATGCCCTCGCTTCTGCTGTTCCGCGTCACAAAGCACTGCTTCTTGGATGCCATAACGCATAAGACCGTGCCAAAGAAGCGATTCCCGGGCATAAAAGAAATGATTTCATGAGATTTCAAGACGGGCAAAATAGTATCATCCTTCAAGCCGCAATGGCACTTATGTTGACTTCGTCAATAGGTAGCTGCACCTCAGCAGACGATGCACGGCGGACCCTTCTCGGCTGTCAAAAAAAATTTACGTTATCATGCCGGTTCTTGGCGGTTTGGGGAATATGTCTTACCTTTGCATCGGAAAGTCATAAAAAAAGAAAGGAGACATCATGAACCGCAAAGACATCATCGACGGCATCAACGCTGTCATCGAACGGGAGACGACGCTGCTGCTCTCCCTCTCTGAAGAACAGGTGAGCGCGAGGCGCAACGGCCAGAACCGCACGGTGAAGATGCTTGTGGGGCATCTCATCGATTCTGCCTCGAACAACCACCAGCGCATGGTGCGCCTGCAATACGCCCCGCGCTGCGGGCACTCCATGCCGGGCACGGAGATGGGGATGCTCGTCTTCCCAGACTACACGCAGGACAACGACCTGTGGATTCAGCTTCAGGACTATCAGCACGAGGACTGGCATCAGCTCGTGCTGCTGCTGAAATACTATAACCAGCACATCTGTCATGTCATCCGTTCGGTTGACAAAAACAAGCTCAACAACTATTGGCTTGACTACGAAGGGTGCCGGGTGACCCTCGGCGAGATGATGTGCGGATATATCGACCATCTCAACCTGCACTTCGGCGAGATGCACGAGCTGTTGCGAGCCTCGCGCGGGGGATGACAGCGGCAGGGTGGCGCAGTTCGAGACGACGAGAGGCTTCCCGCACGTACGGGATTCACACAGGCATTAGTTCTTGGATGACGCAGGGCGCTACGGCTCCGCCGCCCATTCTCTTCAAGGGTTTTATCGGGGCTCTATGGAAATCCTGTGTCAACTGGAAAAACAAAAACAGAAATCAACTTGTTTATTGAGTCTTTTCACGACAACAGAGACAACAATGACAACATTGATGCCGGCTAACTGCGTCCGTGATAAATCACGGCAACAGTGACAACACTGATTGAAAATTGGATACAAAAGATGCTATGATAACAATGATTATCGCTTCAGATGCCAAAAAAATCACTTCTGCGCGCTTTTTAGATGCCAAAAAAGTGAGATTTTCCTTGTTTTATGATGCCAATTAATTTGTTTTCCGTATCTTTGCAGCTGAAATACAATATATTATATCATGAATAAGTATTATAAGCGAAAGATCGACCATGAATTGGAGAGTTGGGCATCTGCCAATGAGCGCAAACCGTTGCTTCTAAGAGGAGCGAGACAGGTGGGCAAGACCT
>CALZMB010000144.1 GCA_945788485.1 uncultured bacterium
TTCTCGATGCGGAGGATGTTCTCCTCGTAGTGGTTGTCGAGGTCGAACGACGAGATGTAGAAGTCGCCGTTTGTGAGAATGACGAGAATGCGGTCGTCGTCGTTGAACTTGCCGAGATACTCTCCGCGGCTGTCGTAGTTCAGGCGTCGCACATCGTGGTCGAACCATACGTCGCGCCCTTCGAGTGTAGAGCGTCCGCGCGACTTTAGCGAGATGCGGTGTACGGGATGTTTTGACAGTATGTTTCCGATGGCGCTGCGTGTCTTTACGGCGAGGGTGCTGAAGTCATACTCTATGAAGAGCCTCTTCAGTTTCGGCGAAGGTTCGAGCGTCAGCTTTATCACCTCCGCCTCGCCGTTGGGGTTGGCGGTGAAATACATGACGCGCGAGCCGGGCGTGCCTCTTGTCAGGTCGTATTCCGAATCGCGGGTGAAGCTGGTGACGTTGAAGCGTTTCACATAGTAGTTGCCCTGTTTGCCGTCGCGATACACCACGTTATATATCGTGCGTGCGTCGTTGCGCTTCTGCACCTGCAGGTGCACGATGTTCTTGCCGACGAAGATTTTCTCCGCCACCTTGATGACCTTGTATTTCCCGTCGCGGTAGAAGACGATGATGTCGTCGAGCGACGAGCAGTTGCAGACGAACTCGTCTTTCTTCAGCGCCGTGCCGATGAATCCCTCCTGCCGGTTGATGTACAGCTTCTCGTTCGCTTCCACGACGCGCACGGCATCGATATTCTCGAAGTTGCGTATCTCTGTCAGCCTGGGATGCGCGCCGCCGTATTTCTCTTTCAGATGCGTGAACCACCGGCACGTGACCTCGGTGAGGTTCGCCAGGTCGCGGTCGATGTCAGCCACCTCAGCCTTTATGGCTGCCATCAGCTCGTCAGCCTTGTCTTTGTTGAACTTCAAGATGCGCTTCATCTTTATCTCCATCAGGCGTATGATGTCGTCTTTCGTCACCTCGCGCACCAACTGCGGATAGTAGGGCGTCAGCCTGTCGTCGATGTGCTCGCACGCAGCGTCTAAGGTAGCGGCCTGCTCGTATTTGCGGTCTTTGTATATGCGTTCTTCGATGAAGATTTTCTCGAGCGAGGCGAAGAAGAGCTGTTCCATCAGTTCGCCGCGGCGTATCTCCAGTTCCTGGCGTATGAGGTCTTTCGTCTGCTCGGCGCTATGGCGCAGCACGTCAGAGACTGTGGCGAAGACCGGCTTGTCTTTCTGTATGACACAGCAGTTTGGCGAGATGCTCACCTCGCAGTCGGTGAAGGCGTAGAGCGCGTCGATTGTCTTGTCTGACGAGATGCCGGGCGCGAGATGCACGAGAATCTCCACCTGCGCCGCCGTCATGTCCTCCACCTTGCGAGCCTTGATCTTGCCTTTCTCTATGGCGGAGGTGATGGATGCGATGAGCGTCTCAGAGGTCTTTGAATACGGTATGTCGCGTATGACGAGCGTCTTCTGGTCCAGCTTCTCAATCTTAGCCCGCACACGCACCTTGCCGCTGCGGTGGCCGTCGTTGTATTTCGAGACGTCGATAGAGCCTCCGGTGGGGAAATCGGGGTAGAGCGTGAAGCTCTCGCCCCTCAGCGCGGCGATGGCGGCGTCGCACAGCTCGTTGAAGTTGTGCGGCAGAATCTTGCACGAGAGTCCGACAGCGATGCCGTCAGCGCCCTGCGCGAGAAGCAGGGGGAACTTGACGGGCAGCGTGATAGGCTCTTTGTTGCGGCCGTCGTAAGAGAGCTGCCACTTCGTCGTCTTGGGGTTGAACACCGTCTCTAAGGCGAAATGCGAGAGGCGCGCCTCGATATAACGCGGCGCGGCGGCACGCGACCCGGTGAGGATATTGCCCCAGTTGCCCTGACAGTCGATGAGCAGGTCTTTCTGCCCAAGCTGCACAAGGGCGTCGCCTATCGACGCGTCGCCGTGAGGATGGAACTGCATGGTGTGGCCCACGATGTTCGCAACCTTGTTGTAGCGCCCGTCATCCATGCGTTTCATCGAATGAAGGATGCGGCGCTGCACAGGCTTCAGGCCGTCCTCGATGTAGGGGACGGCACGCTCAAGGATGACGTATGAGGCATAGTCGAGAAACCAGTTCTGGTACATGCCCGATAGATGATGGACGACGGAGGCGTCGAAACGGTTAGACGAGGGTCGCTCAGAGGTGGTGTTTTCTTCGTTCATTGTATTCTGTTTTTTTAGTCAACTCGTCAACTCAAATTCAGTTGACAGTATATAGCTTGTTAGTGACAGGCTGCACATTATGCTGACAATCTGCACGAAAGGCGCATGCGGGTGTGCATACCCACATAACTACCCATCTATGCAAAATTAATCAAATATAACGGGACGGCAAAAAATTTTGACATATTTTTGATGTTTCGGAGTTTTTTTGTACCTTTGCACGTCAGAACAAACGGCTTTGGCGGTGTGGATGCCGCAATGCCGAACCCGCCAAACAACAACATGATGAACAAGAAAACTGTGATACGCCCCGTGACGACACGCCAGGAGATGAAGACTTTTGCCGCCCTGGCTAACAGGCTCTATGAAGGCTGCGAGTATTATGTGCCCGACCTGGAGTTTGACGTCTGCAACATGTTCGACGCGAAGAAAAACCCCGCGTTCGAGTTCTGCGAAGCACAGCTCTTCCTTGCATACCAAGGCGACGACGCTGTGGGACGCGTGGCGGCGATGATAAACCATCGCGCAAACGAGAAATGGGGCGTGCGCAACGTGCGCTTCGGATATATCGACTTCATCGACGACGACGAGGTGTCGCTCGCCCTGCTCAATGCCGTGGAGCAATGGGGCAGAGAACGCGGCATGACACACTGCCAGGGACCGATGGGCTTCACCGACTTCGACAAAGAAGGGATGCTGGTGGAGGGCTTCGACAAGCTCGGCTCCATGACGACGTTCTACAACTACCCCTACTATCCGCAACATCTTGAGAGACACGGATATGAGAAAGAGGTGGACTGGGTGCAGATTCGTGTCGCCGTGCCGGCAGAAACGCCAGAACGCTTCGTGAGGGTAGGAGAGCTGATAAAGAGACGCTTCAACCTGAGAGTGGTGAAGCTGAACGGGAAGATGCTGTTCAAAGAAGGCTACGGGCAGAAAGTCTTCGACCTCCTCAACCAGGCATACGCCCCGCTCTTCGGATTCTCCGCTCTCTCGCAGAGACAGATGGACGAGATGGTGAAGCAATATTTCCAGCTCATCAACATGGACCTCGTCACTACGGTGCAGGACGCTGACGGGAATGTTGTGGCTGTCGGCGTGACGATGGGCAGCCTCTCGCACGCAATAAGAAAGTCGAAGGGCAAGCTGCTGCCGCTCGGATGGTGGCACATACTGCGCTCGCTACGCTTCAAGATGGAAGACACGGTGGAGATGTTGCTCATCGCTGTGAAGCCCGAGTTTCAGGGGAAGGGCGTCACCGCGCTCCTCTTCAGCGACCTTATACCTATATACAACAAATACAAATTCAAATGGGCGGAGACAAACCCGCAGCTTGAGACAAACCATAAAGAACTGAACCAATGGGATGTCCTCAACCCGACATTCCCCAAAAGGCGCAGATGCTATCACAGGGTTATTGCTGACAAGTAGATTTTTTTGTTGACACCCAATAATAAAAACGAGTTGGCAAGCTATGTGTCCTGTTGCTTGCATCAGCAAACAGAACCACAACTTGCCAACTCGTTTGTTTGTAAAACAATTAAACTATATAGCTGTCAACTCGTCAATTAAGAAGCTGTCGCTCAGATGGTCAGTTCTTGAACGAATGTATCGGGGCTGGGATGCGGCCGATGCGGTTGACGAAGCGAGAGCAGTCGAAGGTGTTGACGGGCATGACGGGGGCGTGGCCTAACAGACCGCCGAACTCCACCGTGTCGCCCACGCCTTTCCCGATGACGGGGATGATGCGCACGGCTGTCGTCTTCTGGTTCACCATGCCTATCGCCGCCTCGTCGGCGATGATGCCCGAGATGGTGGCGGCACTGGTGTCGCCCGGGATGGCTATCATGTCTAAGCCGACGGAGCAGACGCATGTCATGGCCTCAAGCTTCTCGATTGTCAGCGCGCCAGCCTCTACGGCATCTATCATGCCCTGGTCTTCAGAGACTGGGATGAAAGCTCCGGACAAGCCTCCGACATACGAGCTTGCCATCACGCCGCCCTTCTTCACCTGGTCGTTCAGCATGGCGAGAGCGGCTGTCGTGCCCGGCGCGCCGGCATGTTCAACACCCATGCAGTGCAGAATGTCGGCAACGCTGTCGCCGACGGCTGGCGTAGGGGCAAGCGAGAGGTCGATGATGCCAAACGGTACACCAAGGCGGGCGGCTGCCTCTTGCGCTACCAACTGTCCGACGCGTGTAATCTTGAACGCGGTCTTCTTTATCGTTTCGCCCAGTGTCTCGAAACTTGCAAGACCAGCGGGCGACGATGCGTCCATCTGCTCCAACGCGTATTTCACCACGCCGGGGCCAGATACGCCGACATTGATGATGGCGTCAGCCTCTGACACGCCGTGGAAAGCACCCGCCATGAACGGGTTGTCGTCTGGAGCGTTGCACAGCACGACGAGTTTGGCGCAGCCAAGAGAGTCGTTCTCGCGTGTCGCCTCGGCTGTCTGCTTTATCGTCTCGCCCATCAGACGCACGGCATCCATGTTGATGCCTGTCTTCGTAGAGCCGACGTTGACGCTCGAGCAGATGCGCCCGGTTGCAGCAAGCGCCTCAGGGATGGAGCGTATGAGCAGCTCGTCGCTCACCGTCATGCCTTTCGACACCACGGCAGAGAAGCCGCCGAGGAAATTGACGCCTACCTCACGGGCGGCACGGTCGAGGGTCTGGGCTATCTTCACATAGTCGGCGGGAGACTTGCAGCACGCCGCGCCGACAAGCGATGCGGGGGTGATGGAGATGCGCTTGTTGACGATGGGGATGGCGAACTCGCGCGAAATCTCTTCGCCGGTTGCCACAAGATTGCTGGCGAGTGTGGTGATCTTGTCGTAGATGTTCTGGCAGGTCTGCTCCAACGAGCTGTCGGCGCAGGAGAGGAGAGAGATGCCCATCGTGATGGTGCGCACATCAAGGTTCTCCTGCTCTATCATTTTGTTGGTCTCGATGACCTCTGAAAGATTTATCATTATGTCTTGTCTTTGTGGATGGGTGGTGGTTCAGATACGGTGCATCTTGTCGAAGATGTCCTCCAGCTGGCATTTGATGGTCACTCCAAGCTCGCCGCCTAAATCGTTGAGGTCGGCAGAGACGCTGTCGAAAGTTTTCTCGCAGGCTGAGAGATCGACGATCATCATCATGTTGAAGAAACCTTGTACGATGGTCTGTGAGATGTCGAGGATGTTGATGTTGTTGTCTGCGAGATAGGTGCATACTTTCGCGATGATGCCTACGGTGTCTTTGCCGACAACGGTGATGATTGCTCTTGTCATTTCTTGATGGTGTTTGGTGCGGTGGACCGGGGCGGTCAGCACCGGAATGATATGGATGATAATGTTATGAAACATGAAAAAGGCAGTCCCACACCGTTGTTCTCCTGATGTCGTCAGGATGGGAATAGACGGGGCGGGACTACCAATGGATGATTAGGTGGGTTCTATAAATGCCCACCGTCAAATTCATGAATATTTATGGATTAACGTTTTGCCATCTTTTGGATTCTTTTTGGCGGTTGACTTCGTCTTCCTCCTCCTCGCAAGGCATAATAAATGCAAGCATTTCTTCTGCTCTTGCTTCGAGCGTCGGTTCAAATTGTAAGTCGTATCGGTCACGTAGCCCGCTACGTCAATAGTCTCTTAACCCCCTTCGGTTCCCCCGTTATCGGGGGACAGAAACCCTCTCCAACTTTCAATTTGTCCTCAAAAACAATCTCAAAA
>CALZMB010000145.1 GCA_945788485.1 uncultured bacterium
CTACGGCTTCTACGACCAGCTCGCCGCCATACGGTGGCTGAAAGAGAACATACGGAAGTTCGGAGGCGACCCCTCGCGCATCACCATCGCAGGCGAATCAGCAGGAGCCTTCTCCGTCAGCATGCTCGTCGCGTCGCCCCTCTCAAAAGGACTGTTCGCGCAAGCCATCGTCTCAAGCGGGTCTGTCGTCTCTGACAAACCATGCGCCACACTCGCCGAAGCAGAAGCCCAAGGCATAAACATCATGCGCCAGTGCAGATGCAAAGACATCAACGAGATGCGCGCGCTGCCAGCAGACACCCTCATGCGCCGCGCGCACATACGCAACCTGCCCAAATACTGCATCGACAACCGCCTCGTCACCGAACAGCCCCTCGTCACCTACACCGAAGGCAGACAGCAGCACATACCCCTACTCATCGGAGGCAACACGTTAGAGAGCAACCCCCTCTACCTCTTCGGAGACAAACTGCGGCGGCAACAGCCCGTCACACTCGACGACATACGCCAGGCGGCACGCCCGATGTTCGGCAAGCACACCGACGAGATGCTCGCCCTCTACGGCATACAAACACCCGGCGACATCTTCCGCCAGCCCGGCATAGACCTCTGCAACGACCTCTTCCTCGCATACGCCACATGGCGCATGGGCGACATACACCGGAAGACATCAGGACAGCCCGTATGGCGATACATCTTCGCACGGCAGCGACCGCGCCTGCTCGTAGAAGGAAAGACAGCAGGACTGGCAGGAGGACTGATAGACAGCGACGAGAAACAACAGACGGAAACCCCGATGCCGGAAATCGAAGGCGCCGTACACTCGGCAGACATAGAATACGCCATGGGCAACCTCCCGACAAACCGCGTGTATGACTGGCAGCCGGAAGACTGGCTCGTCTCTGACATCTTCCAGTCATACTACGCCAACTTCATCATCTACGGCAACCCCAACGGCATCGCCCTGCCCTATTGGCCAGCGACAAACAACCAAGACACACCGCCCGTCATGCGCATCGACACTGACACACGCGTCACCTACAACCCCGCGGAAGAAAAGAGATACCAGCGCATGAACGAGATATTCAAGTGAAGACACCCCGTCTTTATATACTTCAGGGACAAACGACATTGTCTATGTCTCGCCTTTCAATACGCGCAACGAGGCACGAAACGACATGTCACAATCATAGCATACAACAACAATGCAGGGACAACGGATTTGCGGATTCCGTTGTCCCTGCATTATGTTCTGTGCTTGCCGAGATTGCCATGAGGCGGCGGCGGCGGTTTTTTTCAGCGATATGCGCGCGGCTATTCTGCCGGCATGTTCGCAAGCCATCTCCGGTAGGCAGCCTTATACGGCTCGCTGTCTGCCTCAGGATGGATGGTATCGACGAGTTTCAGCGTCTTGAAAGCCTCGTCGCTGTCCTTGTATATGCCCGCTCCTATGCCTGCGCCGTATGCTGCGCCGACCGAGCCGTCTGTCTCGTAGAGCTCGATGTCGGCTCCTGTCACAGAGGCGAGTGTGCGGCGGAAGAGCGGCGAAAGGAAGAGGTTGGCGTGTCCCGCCTTGATGGTCTTTATCTCCATGCCCATGTCTGCCATGACTTGCATGCCGTAGGCGAAGGAGAAGGCGATGCCTTCTTGTGCAGCGCGCAGAAGATGCGCCTTCGTGTGGATATTGAAGTTGATGCCGTGGACTGACGCGCCGGGGGCGGCATTACGCAGAACGCGCTCCGCACCGTTGCCGAATGGTATGACCGACAGTCCTTCTGCACCGACGGGGACAGTCTCGGCGAGGTCGTTCATCGCGCCGTAAGAGATGCCTTCGGGAGCGATGGTGCGGCGCATCCATGCGTTGAGGATGCCGGTGCCGTTGATGCAGAGCAGGACACCGAGACGTGGCGAGGATGCCGCATGATTGACGTGGGCGAAGGTGTTGACACGCGAGAGAGGGTCATATCCTACAGTGTCGAGAATGCCATAGACGACGCCTGACGTGCCGCCCGTAGCCGCTATCTCGCCCGGACGCATCACATTGAGCGAGAGGGCGTTGTTAGGCTGGTCGCCGCCACGATAGCTGACGGGGATGCGGGCAGGGATGCCAAGCTGTTCTGCAACAGCGGGAGAGACATGGCATTGAGGAGAAAAAGTGGGAACGATGTCGGGAAGAATATCGCTTGGGAAACCATAATGCTTCATGACATCGGCAGAGACACTGTCTGTGACGAAATCCCAGAACATGCCTTCTGACAAGCCGGAGACGGTGGTCTGCATTGCTCCGTCTGACAGACGCATGGCGATGTAGTCGCCGGGAAGCATGATGCGGTGTATGCGGCTGAAGATGTCAGGCTCGTTCTCTTTCACCCATGCGAGTTTAGAGGCGGTGAAGTTTCCGGGACTGTTGAGCAGATGCGAGAGGCAGCGGTCGGCTCCGATGGCGCTGAACGCTTCTTCGCCGTATGGCACGGCGCGTCCGTCACACCATATTATAGCGTTGCGCAGGGGCGCCCCTGCTTTATCTACACAGACGAGGCCGTGCATCTGATATGAGATGCCGATAGCTGCTACGTCGGCAAGCGATGCAGAAGAGGCGGTGAGCTGTTCGCCTACACGCTGCGTGGCGGCGACAAGGCTGTCCCACCACTGGCGCGGATCTTGTTCTGCCCATCCGGGACGGGGCGAGATGATTGGCGCCTCGGTGTCGGGATATTGCGCGCTGGCTACTGTTGCGCCGGTAACTGCATCGACCACAGATGCCTTTATGGACGATGTGCCGATGTCATAGCCGAGGAGAAGTTGATGTTTCATAGATTTTTTTTAATGTAAAGGTAAGTCTGTATGTATTGTTTCTCTTAGTTGACAAGTATTTTTTTCAGTTGACGAGTTGACAAGTTGACGAGTTGACGAGTTAATTGTATTGTCATCTCAAACTCATCATTCAAACACTATCAACTCGTCAACATGTATAACTATCTACTCGTTTACTTGTATAACTTTCAACTTGTTTACTTGTCAACTTGTTTACTCGTCAACTGAATAGTATCAACTCGTCAACTGAAATTCACATCACACGAAGCTTATGATGCCTCTTGCGGGCTGCTGCTGGTCGGCAGATTGCGTGTTGTTGTCAGCGGGCTGGTAGCCGGTTGACTGGTGTATGATGTCTTTCAGCAGCTGTTGCGAGCGTTTGCGTGTCGGTGTACTCTCGACTGCATCGATGATGGCATCGTTGTCAAGATCTTCCGGCTTGAAGATGAAGATGTTCGAGGTGCGGCGCACATAGCGGTTGTCAGGTTCGTTATAGTAGTTCTGACGGCGCAAATCAAGTTTCGCCTCACGCTCTGCACGCTCAGCCTGGCGTATCGCTTCTTCCTGGTCTTGTGTCTTCACACGCTCGTTGACGCCGTCAACAGTAGAGAGGCCGAAGCCGGTTGCGAGAATGGTGACCTTCACGCTGTCGCCAAGCTCAGGGTCGTTGAAGAGGCCCCATTTCGTCTCTATGTCGTCAGAGAATCCTTCCATGAACTCAGTGACATCGTTCATCTCGTCCATCATAAGCCCTTGCGCGTTGTTCTCGGCAGAGCTATAGATGGCAAGGAGAATCTTCTTTGAATGGAAGATGTCGGTGTTGTTGAGGAGCGGGGAGTTGAGAGCGTCGTTGATGGCATTCTTGACACGGCCCTCGCCTTCTCCGTAACCGGTTGACATGATGGCGACACCGCCGTTCTTGAGCACTGTCTTGACATCGTTGAAGTCAAGGTTGATGGTGCCGTGGATGGTTATAATCTCCGCGATAGACTTCGCGGCGATTGAGAGAGTGTCGTCTGCCTTGCCGAATGCCTGCATGATAGGCAGGCCGGGATATATCTTCAGAAGGCGCTGGTTGTTGATGACGAGCAGGGCATCGACGTTCTTGGCTATCTCCTCGACGCCGTCAAGCGCCTGGTCAATCTTCTTGCGGCCCTCAAACTGGAACGGGATGGTGACGATGCCGACGGTGAGAATGCCGAGGGCTTTTGATTCGCGAGCTATGACAGGGGCGGCGCCTGTGCCTGTTCCGCCACCCATACCGGCTGTGATGAATGCCATCCTTGTGCCGTCAGAGAGCATATTGCGCACCGCCTCGATGGTTTCTTCTGCCGCCTCGCGGGCACGGGCGGGTATGTTTCCCGCTCCGAGGCCTTCGGTTCCCAACTGCAGCTTCATCGGGACGGGCGAATCGTTGAGAGCCTGCGCATCGGTGTTGCACAGCACGAAGGAGACATCATGAATACCTTCGCGATACATGTGATTGACTGCATTGCCGCCGCCGCCGCCGACGCCGATGACCTTGATGATGCTCTGTTTCTTCTCGGGTGTGCCGAAGACTTCGATATTTGGCTTTGTATTATGCATGATGGTGTTCTGTTTTATGGTGGGTGATACTTAGGGTGTGAATCATTCTTCCTCCTCAAGGAATTTCTTTGTGAGGGATTTGAATTTCTTGGCGAGCTTGTTGCCGAAAGAGTTTTCGCGCCTGATGCGTTCTTCTTCAGCCTTGCGAGCCTCTTCTTCGGCTATGCGGCGTGCCTCTTCTTCGGCGGCTTTCTGCCGTGCAGCCTCCTCAGCCAGCTCACGTTCCCTGCCGGTTGGTATCTGTCCCGGCTGTTTCTGTTCGTTGATGCGCGGGTTGGTTATTGCCGGAGTGTCGGTTTCCTGCTCAGGGAAGAGAGTGTTCACCTCGCTCATCGGGCGGCCTGAAGAGAGCTGGTCGGCTTTCATGATGAGGGCGAGAGCGGTGCAGAGAGTGCCGTTGTTGTCGATGTTGACACCTTTTGCGCAGTTGATGCTGATGTTGATGTTCTTTGCGACACGAATCTTCTCTATGCCTGAATAGTTGCGGAAAGCGAGTTCGATATTCTTCATGTTCGCTCCGCCGCCTGTAAGGATGATTCCTCCGCCGAGCTTGTCGGTCAAATCTTTCGGCACTTGCGCCATGACGTTGCGTATGATTTCCTCTGTGCGGGCCTCTACGAGAGAGATGAACTCACGCTGAGGTATGGTGCGTTGGTTGTCGATGGAGATTGGTTTCTCCGGGTCAACCTCTGATGCGTTGGTGTATGCCGACGCGTATGCGAGCTTCACTTTCTCCGCCTCAAGGTCGTCGATATGGAAAGATGTGATGTCTTTCGTTATGTTCGCGCTGCCGAGAGGTATCGTGACGGTGTGCCGCAGCAGGTTCTTGTAGTATATAGAGACGGTTGTCGTGCCGGCTCCGAGGTCTGCAAGGATACATCCCGTGCGTCTCTCGATGTCTGTGAGGATATTGTCGGCGAGTGCCATGGACGCGAGATAGTATCTCGGCTGCGGCATACCTGCCTGCTCGAAACATTTGTACAGGTTTCGGCAATAAGCGTCGCGCCATACGATGTTGAGGAAGCGGCCTTCGATACGGTTGCACTCTATGCCCACAGGGTCGAGCTGATACTGGGAATCAACCTTATACTCCTGCGGCGCATCGTCGAGGATGGTCTGGCCGGGGTAGCGTGTTGTGCGGTTGTTGTCGCGCATCTGGTCTATGATGGCGTGGCTGATGACGGTCGCTTCGTCCATATCCTGCGTGATGGTGTTGACAAGGCTGCGTATGCCTTGGCCGCCAATGCCGACATGGACATGGGTTATCTCGGTCTGCAGAGTGTTCTGCAGTTTCTGTATGATGTTACGGATGCACTGGTTTGTCTTGTCTATGTTATATACCATACCTTTCCGAATGAGCGTGGCAGCCTCTTCGGTTGCGATGGCAAGTACGGTGATGCTTCCGTCAACTTTTTTCTGTGCGGCGATGCCGGTAATCTTTGATGAGCCGAGTTCGATGGCTACGTAGAAATCTTTTGCTGCTGGCATAACGGTAGGAGGTTTTATG
>CALZMB010000146.1 GCA_945788485.1 uncultured bacterium
TTCTTCCTAAATGAGCTTTTGACAACATGCTATACAACTCGGCAAACTTCTTTTCCAGAATTGCCTCGTCTGCCTTCTTCTGCTCTTCCGTGCGGTTGAGGTATCGCTGGTAATTAGCCTGCGCACGCTCCTCGAATCGCTGAGCCACTTCACCAGTCAGTACTGGTATGGATGCTATCGGTAGTGCCATATCTTTTATTTTTTGCTATTCAACATTATATTTTATTTTGCAAAGATACTCAGAAAAAATTAGAATAAGCAAAGTTTTACGATTTTTCTTTGTTGAACAAGGTGAAAATCCTGCTTTTCAAGCTGATGATAGCAAAAATCGATAAGCAAAGACTTAGTATTAGGTACATTTTGGGAACAAAGGAACAACCTTGCCTGTCATTACCTTTCAACCTAAATTATTTTCATCAGCCTTTTCACATTCTCGGTAGAATTAGATAGTACCTCTGTCATGATGAACGAATCGTGCTGCGTAGAGAACAAATAAATCTTAATCAAACAAAGGGAAAAGAAGAAAACACCATTTGAAGCCTAAATAACTTTACTGAACCATCGACTTTGGATATAAAAAGTTTGCTACATTGTCTCATTTTTGAAACAATGTAGTAAATTCTCAATCCATACTGTATATCAGTTACTTATGAAAAGAATGCGCATTTCTGATGAGATAGTCGATAATCTTCACATTTGCTTTGCAGAGCTGTTCTGATGCGAAAGCGAGGTTCTTGTGGAAGACTTCGAGTGTATCCGCGCCGGTATCAACAAGGTCGGTGACGGATTTCACAATCATGCATGGCGTATCGAACAGCGAGCACACGAAAGCCACTGCCGCTGCTTCCATCTCTTTCAGCTCGCCGCCGTTCTCTTTTATCACCTTCAGGTCGCAGGGCTGCATGTCGAGCGATGAACCCGTTGTCACTTTCCCGACATTGAAGCCTAACGCTCTCGCAATGGTTTCAGACCTTTGCCATAAGCGGTAGTTTCCTAAAGCCTGTGTGCCCCATTCGTCATCGCCCGGCACGCGGCGGTCGTGGAACATGACAGCATTTGCGATATACACATCACCTATGTCGGCTCCGTTCTCTTTGAAGGCGCCGCATGTGCCGCTGTTGACAACAAGGTCGGGCTTCAGCAGTTCGATAGCCTTCAGTGTTGTCAGTGTTGCCGCCTCGCATCCTATGAGGCTGCTGCCGTGCTGCTGCCCGTTGACGACAACACTGAGAGTGACTTCATCTGTTATCTGCTTCTGATAGAGCAGGCACGGGAGCGGAGCGAATGCTCCTTCGATTTTCTTCACGTCATAATGTGTGATGAATGGCTCTGCCTCTTGCTTCATCGCAAGTATATAGCAAATTTTCATGTTTTTAAGATATTATAATTGTTTACATAAAAACGCACACAGATGCCAGTCCTGTCTCCAGTCAGATGTGCATCTGTGTGCTTTTTGTTAGATGTCGATTATCAATAGTCGCTGCTTGTGTCATATCCGAGTTTCTCCATCTCGAGCGTAGCCCAGATGAACGGGCCGATGCCTTTCGCGTCGTTGTCACGGATTGGCTCAGACATGTAATACTCGAACGAGCCGTCGCGATGTGGCGACTTCTCCGGGCCGAGACCGCTGACAGAGCAGCAATTTGTCAGTGAGATGGTCTTGTCGGGGTTCACCTTTATGAAATTGTTGATGATGCCCTTATATGCCTTGATGCCTGCTTCGCGGAAGCTGTTGTCGAGATAGCCGAGGCGTGCGCCTTTCAGCATGCAATATGCGAACATACATGACGCTGTAGCTTCGAGATAGTTTCGCGGGTCTTTCACATCCATCACGTCATACCACACTCCCGATGCCTTGTCCTGATAGTCGATGCATGATTTCAATGTGCGGTTGAGCATATCAATGACTTCGCTTCTGCGAGCATAGTCCTCCGGGAGATAGTCAAGAATCTCTATCTGTGCCATAGTGAACCATCCAAGAGCTCTTGCCCATGTATGTTTTGAGAGGCCGGTCTCTTTGTCAGCCCAGAACATGCCATGCTTCGAATCCCATGCGTGTTTCCAGAGGTTTGTGGCTTTGTCGTAGGTACGTGCATCTGTCATTGTTATCTGGTGCAGGATGTCGTCGTAGTAGCCGTTCAGTTCTTTCTGCTGCTGTTTCTTCGACAGTTTCGCATTCTTGCGAGGCATACCCTTTGATTTCACTGTCATGCCGGCAGCCACCATCTCCGGAGCGGCGATGGTCTTGTATGGCAGTCCCATGTATATGCCGTCGAGCCACACCTGGTCGTGATAAATCTGTTTGTGCCAATAGACGCCTTCGTCCGTACGCGGCTGGTTGATCAGTTGTCTGAAATATGTCTTCAGGGCTTTGTCATATCCTTCGCGCGGCGCCAGTTTCGACATACGGTAGATGAAGCGTGCCGTCCTTACGTTGTCGAGGTTGAAATCCTCGTATTTATATCCTGTCGTCACACCGTCAGTCGATATCATCTGCTGCGGATAGCGGTTGACATATTCAAAGATGTCGTCGCCGCCGTGTGCAAGGTATGTGTCGAGCATGCCCTCGAGTTCGATGCCCATGACATACGACCATTTTCCCTTTGGATGTTTCTTCGCGTCAGTGAAGTCGAGATAGATTGGGTTGTCAACTCTTTTCATCTCAGAGCGTGTGAGCCATTCTGCATAGCTCTTGTACGGCATCTCTGAAAGGAGAAGCGAGCCGTTGACTGTGAGGTTGTCGAAATGGATGTTGTGCATACGGTTCTCGCGAACGAAATGCTTGCTTGTCACGCCGTTGAACGTGCAGTTCTTCACATTGATGTCATAGACGGCGTCTGCCTCTGTTATGCCGTTGATGATGACAGCATGACGCGATTTGTTGCAGGTGACATTCTCCATCCACACGTTGTGTACGTATGGTATGTGTCCGCGTTCGGCTTTCTCTTTCGGCTGGTAGTTGATATTGATTCTCAACACAGCCTCTTTACACTCACCTACTTTCACATTACGCATATAGACATTCTTTGTCTCGCCTCCGCGGCATGTGTTTGTCTTTATGCGCAGCACGCGGTCAAGGTTAGGCGAGTCCATCTCGCAATTCTCGGCAAAGACATTCTCGCATCCGCCGGAAATCTCTGACCCGATGACAACCCCGCCGTGTCCGTCTTCCATTTTGCACCCGCGGATGATGATGTTCTTCGACGGTCTGCCGTCACGTCGTCCGTCGCCGTTGCGTCCAGACTTTATGGCGATGCAGTCGTCGCCGGTGTGGAAGATGCAGTTCTCTATCAGCACGTTCTCGCACGATTCCGGGTCGCATCCGTCACCGTTCGGTCCTTCGTTGAAGACTTTCACGTCCCTGACGGTGATATTCTTCGAGAAGAGCGGGTGCATCACCCAGAAAGGGGAGTTGAGCATCGTGACGCCTTCGATGAGGATATTCTCGCAGTTCACGAGATTCACGAGTTGCATTCTCAGTCCCTTGCCCATGCCGAAGACACGTTTCTCAAGAGGTACATTGTCCTCACACATCTTCTGCAGGATGTCGCGGTAGCCCATTGTCTCTCCGTTTTTCGGGTACTTGCAGTCTTCTGTCGTCACGCCTTTCTTGTATCCGAAATATTCGACACCAGTCCACTGCCAGAAAGTATCGTTGGCGCCGTTGCCGTCAATAGTGCCTGTGCCTGTGATGGCGATATTCTTTGCTCCGTTAGCATAGACACACGGCGAATAGTTGTAGAGGTCAAGGCCTTCGTAGCGTGTATAGACGAGCGGATACAGCTCTGGCTCGTAAGCGAACTTTATCGTCGCCCCTTCAGAGAGCACAAGGTTGACATTGTCTTTGAGTGTGATGGCTCCTGTCATATAAGTTCCCTTTGGAATGACGACAGAACCACCGCCTGCCTTTGAAGCCTTGAGGATTGTTTTGTTGATCGCCTTTTGGTTTTTCGCAGCCGTGTTTGTCTCTTTCACGGCAGGCTTATACACCTTGTCTCTGAAGACAGGGGCTTTGATCTGGCTTTCAATCTGTTTGTACAATGCGTCGTCCCATCCTTCTGCAAAAGATGCCGTAACGAAGAGGGCGAGGGCGAAAAAGAATGATAATCTTTTAATCATGATAATTTTTTGTTTTGTTTGTTTTCTAAAGGTAAACTGTCTGCCTGCATGCCGTCTTCTTTTCAATTACAGGAGACATGGCATAGGCCGAGACACACCACGCAGTCCTTCTCACTTTATCGTTCCGGATACAGTGACATTCTCCAGCATAATGTCTTTCACAAGACCTGTCTTATACAAAGGCTCTGCTTGCAGTCCCCCGAATGTGCAGTTCTTCACATTGATGTTGTATATCTGAGGTGTCTTTGAGTCGTTCTCCGTCAGTCCGTTCAGCAAAATGCCATATTTCGACTTTTTGCATTTTATGTTCTCTACATAGACGTTGCGCACAGTAGGAATGTGTCCGCGTTCAGCAATTTCCTTAGGCTCATAGACGAGGTTTATTCTCATGACAGCCTCGCGACATTCGCCGACCCTGATATTTCTCACATAAATGTTCTCATTGATGCCTCCGCGGCAGGTGTTTGTCTTTATTCTCACCACGCGGTCGAGGTTTGGCGAATCCATGTCGCAATCTTCGGCGAAGATGTTGCTGCATCCGCCGCTTATCTCCGACCCTATCACAACGCCGCCGTGACCGTCAGCCATCTTGCATTTGCGGATGATGATGTTCTTGCATGGCGTGTTGGCACGCAGTCCGTCAGCATTGCGTCCAGACTTTAGCGCGATGCAATCGTCACCGGTATGGAAGGTGCAACCTTCAATCAGCACATCTTCGCACGATTCCGGGTCGCAGCCGTCGCCGTTTGGCCCTTCATTGTATATTGTGACGTTTCTTACAGTAAGGTTTTTCACAAAGAGCGGGTGTATCACCCAAAAAGGGGAATCGCGCAATTCAACATCCTCAATCACGGCATTCTGGCATCTCACGAAATTGATGAGCTGCGGGCGCAGGCCTTTACCCATGCCGAAGACGCGCTCGTTCACCGGCACGTTGTTGTCGGCCATCTTGAGCAGAGTGGCACGTGTACCCACTTTGTCCGTACCCTGCCATTCATCTACGCCTTCGTGGTATCCGTGATGTTTGTTGCCCTTCATGTACCACCATCTCTCGTTCGAGCCGTAGCCGTTGATGATTCCCTTTCCTGAGATTCCGATATTCTGTGCGTCGATGGCATAGATACAAGGCTGGTAGTTGATGATGTCGAGGCCTTCCCATCTTGTCACCACGTTCGGATAGAGCTTTCTGTCGAACGCGAAGACAAGTTCCGCGCCTTCTGAAACGACGAGATTGACATTTGAGCGTAATGTTATAGCACCGGTCATATACCGTCCTTTCGGCACAACGACCTTGCCGCCGCCCGCCTTGCTGCATTTGAGTATGGCGGCATTGATGAGCTTCTGGTTCTTCGCAGCCGTATAGGTCGTTTTCACTTTCGGGCTGTAAGTCTTGTTTTTGAACGTCGGAGCCACGATGCGTGATTCAATCTCTTTGTACGTTGTTTTCCAGGCATCGTCTGCCATAACGTTTAGCGTAGCGAACAACAGCGCTACTAGCACGAGGGCTTTATTTTTCATAATAAACAGAGATAAAGATTTATGGTTAGTTATTCAATCATTTTCGACGGGATAGATTTACACTTTTATGCAAAAGTACAAAATATTTCCCGAACAAAACAATATACCATATATGGATTAAGTTTTTTTAAGGACGGCAAGAGGGCAAGTGGTGTTTTATGTGTCCGAAGGCAGCGTGTCGGGCACATATTGCGGGGCCTTTCCCCGTTTGCGTAATACTGATGACAGCCCTTGCTTAACGGAGAGT
>CALZMB010000147.1 GCA_945788485.1 uncultured bacterium
AGCAGTCTGCCCACCTCGTGTTCCGAATCTACGATGTTGAACTCCTTCAGGTATTTGACACCCTCCATCCACACGCGCTCTGTCTCGGCGAGGGCTGCCTCGTCATAGCTGAAGCCTACGGATTTCAGGATGCTGAGATGTCTCGCCTTGCAGGCGGCGTATTTCTCGTCGAAGCCGTCGAGGATGTCGCCCACCCTCAGTCCGTTGCGCGACACCTTGTCGGTGTAGGTCGGGCCGATGCCTTTGCCGGTCGTGCCGACCTTGTTCTTGCCTTTCAGCGATTCGTAGGCAGCGTCGAGCAGACGGTGAGTAGGCATGATGAGATGCGCCTTCTTCGAGATGTGCAGACGCTCTTTCAGCGCGTGGCCGCTCTTCTCCAAGTCTTTCGCCTCGCCCATGAAGAGGTCGGGTGCGAGCACTACGCCATTGCCTATGACATTCACCTTGCCTCCCTGGAAGATGCCTGACGGTATAGAGCGCAGCACGTATTTCTGCCCCTCGAACTCCAGAGTGTGTCCGGCGTTCGGACCGCCTTGGAATCTTGCCACTACATCATATTTCGGTGTAAGCACATCGACTACTTTGCCTTTGCCCTCGTCGCCCCATTGCAGGCCGAGCAAGACATCAATTTTACCTGTGTTCATTGATTTCTTTGTTGTTGTTAATGATCCTGTTTTCTCCGGTTGGCCTGACATGCGTTCTCCGCAATCAGCCCTCCTGTGCATAATTCGGCACAAAGTTATGAAAAATAATTTATACTCTATTATATATATGCCAATATTTCATAATTTTTAAGGTGGGGCTACC
This sequence comes from uncultured bacterium, assembly GCA_945788485.1. Lineage (GTDB taxonomy): Bacteria > Bacteroidota > Bacteroidia > Bacteroidales > Bacteroidaceae > Prevotella. The sequence goes on from CALZMB010000147.1 coordinate 808, forward strand.
TCTGATATGAACCCCGAAAGTTTTTTGTTTAACTTTCGGGGTTCATATCACTTTGACACACCCTCTATGTTACTATGATGTGTTACAATGGCGTGTCGGTACTTCTGGCATCAGCGGAAGGCTTTGTTTTGTGTCAATATGTGAATGAAGATGTCACGACAAAGCTAATGTCTTTCTAAGTCTCCAAGGTTCACGAGGCTAAGTCTGTTGTTGCATGTATATGCCGTCGGTTGTCGTTGATGTAGTTATTTCAAGATATTATGCAGCAGGTTGATTGATATTCATAATGTCAAGGATAGAATAAACCCTTGTCATGTGCTCAAAGGTGAAATACTGGTGGTCGAGTATCATCCACTCATTCCTATGCTTCAGCGACATCTGCTTTATGTCGGGAAACATGCTGACGGGTACGATAATCTGGCGACCATCGGTGAGCATGACACTGAACTTACCACGCATATTGAAATCCAAACTCTTGATTCCAACTGATATGTTTGGTATTTTGCACATAGTTGTGTTGTTTTTATTTGAGTTTCTTACTTAAAGTTTTAATTCCGGCGAATGTCTTGTCAATCTGGTCGTTTATAAACTCCCAGTTTTTATCTATTGCCTTCATAATAGCCTCGTTCTCTTTTGCAGAGAGTTGAGAATATGCTATCTCAATGCATTTCTCTCCATTGGCCTCAATCCAGAATTTGGCAGCACACTCCTGATCACGTTTGCCTTTATAGAAAATGTGAACATGCCGACGGTCGTCGGTGATGTTTATAGTTCTTTGATATAGGTTTCTATATATGGTCTCAGTGTGGGAATGTCATTCTCTATAGTATTCCATAATTGCTTTGGCCTTATTTTGTAATAACCATGTACCAATACATGCCTCATACCTTCAATAACATCCCATTCAACTTCGGGATGATTAGCCCTAAACTCTTTAGTGAGCATATAAACAGCTTCGCCAATAATTTCAACGTGCTTTACAAACCCGAAGAATACGATTGGGTCCTTTTCAACATCGGCCAATTCGTACTTGCCTTTGTTGCTGAGTAGTATGTCAATAGAATTCAGGATATGTTCGAGCCTTCCTTTGTCTTTAGGTGGGTTCTATAAATGCGCTTTGTCAGATTTTGAGATTGTTTTTGAGGACAAATTGAAAGTTGTAGAGGGAGCGTAGCGGGCTACGTGACCGATACGACTTGCAATTTGAACCAAAAAGAATCCAAAAGATGGCAAAACGTTAACCCATAGATATTCATAAATTTGACGGTGGGCATTTATAGAATCCACCTTTAATCTTTTCTCTCATATATAAGCTGTTTGTCCTGTTCTACACTCATTCTTGCAAAAGGAAGGAGGCAGCCTTCCTCTACTAAGTCAATCTTGCGGTTGAGCTTTTTGCTCAAATAGGTTATGATTCTTGATATAGTTATAAGTGAAATAGAATCGGAATCATTATATTCAACAAGTATGTCAATGTCACTATCTGCCCTTTCCTCGCCTCTTGAGCAAGAACCGAACAGCCATGCTTTTTTTATAGGCTGGGTGGCAAAGTATTGCCTTATCGTGTTTATTGTACTTGTTTCCATAATAATTATGTGTCTGTTCTGCAAAGATACGATTTTTCTCTCGTATTGGCAACAAATTGCCCGAGATTTTTTTATTTTATGACAGTTTAACGATAAATGCAGCCCGCGGATTCAACTGTCAGGCGCAAAGTCGCCCGTTTTTTCAGCGAACTCATCATGGGACTTGTCCTATTTGACCCTCTTGTCAATGGGAGGCATTTATCGGACCACTATAGAAATCCTGTGTCAACTGGAAAAACAAAAACATTTAGTTGACAAGTTGAAGACCAGCCTGAAAGGCTGTACTAAGCGAAGCGGTCGGATTCGCTTACGATCTGAGCAAGAGGCGAAGAACACGAGGACGCAGTCCTCGGAATGTCGATACTAAACAACTGCCTTCCAGGCAGTTGTCCTGCTGTTTTGCCCCCGGGACTGTGTCCCGGGTTACGATCGCATTACCTCCCTACGGTCAGTGGGTCCAAGGACAAATCTCGCTTAGTAAAGCCTTCCAGGCTTTGTGTGCACCACCCCGAACAGGTCAAGTTGATTTCAGTTGACGAGTTGATACTTTGTTTTTGTCTTATCAGCTGACACAAGGTTTTACTGGTGCCCCCCATTTATCCATGCCTCTGAAACAGTGTGCTGGATGTGGAGGAAAGGCTGAGACGGAGGCTGTTTTTACAGCCGAAAAACACAATGTCTTGCGATTTCAAATTCGCGAGAAACGCGCAGAGAATTTCGAAGCGAGCTGCGGAGCCGTACAGCGCAGTATTTTGCGCTTCGCTGTAAATCTCAGACAATCAATACTTTGTGGTGATTTCTTGTATCAATGTAGCCTTTTTTATGTGTCAAAACATACTGTTTTACATCGCAATATAGTCAAAGTCGGGTGCTCACTTTGACTGTTTTGCCCCGCCATTCATATTGTTTTGCGTCCCAACTTTGACTATCTTGGCATCAAAAACAGCTTTTCTTGGTATGGAAACGGCATGAAACGGTGTTCTGTGACCGCAAAACGGGCGTTATGAAATGTTAATTTCAACTTTTCACGTTGTCAAGATTTTTCACACCGTGGCAGGCTTTTTGCAACCTTCCGGCAAGCCCGTGGCAGTCGTCGCGAATCTGGCGGATGCCGTCGTCTAAGGTTAATAAATAAAAAAAAACGGCACAAATAAGGCTGTTTCATAAAAATTGTGTAATTTTGTATGCTGTAAGCCATGAACGCATAAACGATAAACCAAAATCATAAATCTAAAAAACTATGGGATTAGTAGAACAAATCATTGAACGCGCTAAGTCTAACAAGCAGCGCATCGTGCTCCCTGAAGCAGAAGAGGAGCGTACTCTCACAGCGGCAGACATCGTGCTCGAACAGGGCATCGCAGACCTTATCCTCATCGGAAACCCGGACAAAGTGGCGGCTCTCGCACAGGAGAAAGGGCTGAAGAACATCGGCAAGGCAACACTCATCGACCCGGAGAACTGCGAGAAGTCTGAGGAGTATGCACAGCTGCTCGCTGAGCTGCGCAAGAAAAAAGGCATGACAATCGAGCAGGCACGCGAGCTGGTGAAGAACCCTCTCTATCTCGGCTGCATGATAATAAAGACCAACGGAGCCGACGGACAGATCTCCGGCGCACTCTCTACAACCGGCGACACTCTCCGCCCGGCGCTCCAGATCATCAAGACTGCTCCAGGCATAACATGTGTCAGCGGCGCCATGCTGATGATTACAGACAAGCCGCAGTATGGCGAGAACGGCGTCATGGTGTTTGCTGATGTGGCAGTGACACCTATGCCAGACGCAAACCAGCTGGGGCAGATAGCTGTATGCACAGCACAGACAGCCAAGTCTGTTGCGGGATTCGCTGAGCCTCGTGTTGCGATGTGCTCGTTCTCGACAAAGGGCAGCGCAAAACACGAGGTGGTTGACAAAGTCGTTGAGGCGACACGCATCGCGAAAGAACTTGCCCCCGACCTCAAAATCGACGGCGAGCTGCAGGCTGACGCAGCCCTCGTTCCTTCTGTTGGCGCGAAGAAAGCGCCGGGTTCTGACATCGCCGGAAAAGCGAATGTCCTCGTCTTCCCATGTCTCGAAGTGGGCAACATAAGCTATAAGCTCGTGCAGCGTCTCGGCGGCGCTACTGCTCTCGGACCTATCCTCCAGGGCATCGCGCGCCCGGTGAACGACCTCTCAAGAGGTTGCTCCGTTGAAGACATCGTCAACCTCGTAGCCATCACAGCCTGCCAGGCTATGGACGCGAAATAAATCGATTACAGTTGACGAGTTAACAAGTTGACGAGTTGACAAGTTGATGGTTCTGTCAACTCAAACTTATCACTCGAATACTAACAACTTGTTTTACTCGTCAACTAAAAGATTCAACTCGTCAACTGATAATAAACTAAAACAAACAAAATACAAAATAAAATGAAGATACTTGTATTGAACTGCGGTTCATCATCCATCAAGTATGCCCTCTATAATATGGAGGACAACTCCGTCATGACATCAGGCGGAGCAGAGCGTGTGGGCCTTGACGGCGCATTCGTGAAAGTGAAGCTCGCCTCTGGAGAGAAAAAGCAAATCATGCACGACATCCCTGAGCACACAGAGGGCGTGAAGTTCATCTTCTCGCTCCTCACCGACCCGGAGATAGGTGTCATCAAATCGCTCGACGAGATTGACGCCGTAGGCCACCGCATGGTGCATGGCGGAGAGAAGTTCGCCAAGTCTGTGGTCATCACCCCGGAGGTGATAGAAGCTTTCAAGGCGTGCAGCGACCTCGCGCCTCTCCACAACCCTGCCAACCTCAAGGGTGTGGATGCAGTGTCGGAGCTGATGCCAGGCCTGCCTCAGGTTGGCGTGTTCGACACAGCGTTCCATCAGACAATGCCGCCTAAGGCTTATCTCTATGCTGTCCCTTACGAGCTGTATGAGAAGTACGGCGTGCGCCGCTACGGCTTCCACGGCACCTCCCACCGCTATGTATCGGCACGTGCTCTGGAGTTCCTCGGCATGAAAGCAGAAGGCACAAAGGTGGTGACGGCACACATCGGCAACGGCGGCTCGCTCGCCGCAGTGGTTGACGGCAAGTGCATCGACACCTCGATGGGCCTCACGCCGCTTGAAGGTGTGATGATGGGCACACGCTCAGGCGACATCGACGCGGGCGCAGTGACATTCATCGAGAAGAAGCTCGGGCTTGATGCCGACGGCGTGTCAAACCTCCTGAACAAGAAGTCAGGCATCGCCGGACTCACTGGTCTCTCAAGCGATATGCGCGACATAGAGAACGCAGCCAACGAGGGCAATGAGCGTGCGAAGATAGCCGAAGACTCCTATTTCTACCGCATCAAGAAATATGTCGGCGCATACGCTGCTGCCATGGGCGGCATCGACGTGCTCGTCTTCACCGCCGGAGTGGGAGAGAACCAGACTCCTATGCGTGAAGAGGTGTGCCGCGGGCTGGAGTTCATGGGCGTGAAGCTCG
>CALZMB010000148.1 GCA_945788485.1 uncultured bacterium
CCCCGGTTACGACCGCTTCGCTTAGTACAGCCTTCCAGGCTGGTCGCACCCCTTCGTTAACTAAAACAATAACAAAAACCATTAATATAAAAAGGATATGACAATCACAACAACCCCGACCATTGAGGGACATCCCATCAGAGAGTATAAAGGCTTGGTGACAGGCGAGACGATAATCGGCGCTAACTTCGTGAAAGACTTCTTCGCCAGCATACGTGACATCGTGGGCGGACGAAGCGGATCGTACGAGAGGGTGCTGCGCGAAGCGAAAGACACCGCGCTGAAAGAAATGGAAGAGCAGGCACGCGCCATCGGAGCCAATGCCGTCGTAGGCATCGACCTCGACTATGAGGCGTTGGGCAACAACGGCTCGATGCTCATGGTGACGGCAAGCGGAACGGCGGTAGTAATATAGTCTTTTTTCAGTTGACAAGTTGTTTCTTTTCAGTTGACGAGTTGACAAGTTGACGAGTTGACAAGTTGTATGTACTGTCAGCTCAAAAACTCACCACACAAATACTATCAACTCGTCAACTTGTTAACTCGTTAACTCGCCAACTCGTCAACTTGTTAACTTATCAACCAAATATAACAATGAAGAATTATAACATCAGACTTGAACAGCCTCACGAACAGCGTGATGTGGAGAACCTCGTGAGAGAATCGTTCTGGAACGTCTATCGTCCGGGATGTCTCGAACACTATGTCATGCACTGTCTGCGCAACGACAAGGATTTCGTCGCAGACCTCAATTTCGTCATGACCGTCGCGGAAGACGGGACGGAACGCCTGATAGGCCAGGCGATGTGCATGAAAGCGCAGCTGACGCTCGACAACGGCGGAGTGCTGCCCATCATGACACTCGGCCCTATCGGCATTCACCCCGACTATAAACGTCAGGGCTACGGCAAGGCATTGCTCGATTTCACACTGCAGAAAGCGGCAGAGAAAGGCTTCGGGGCAGTATGCTTCGAAGGCAACATCGACTTCTACGGGAAGAGCGGATTCACTTTCGCATCTGCCTACGGCATCAGATACCACGGACTGCCAGAAGGCGAAGACGCCTCCTTCTTCCTCTGCAAAGAGCTGAAGAAGGGATTCCTCGACGGCGTGACAGGCGAGTATGCCACACCGAAAGGATATTTCGTGGACGAAGCTGAGGCTGAGGAGTTTGACAAACAATTCCCCGAGAAACAGAAACTCGTGCTGCCCGGACAACTCTGGCAGTAGAAGACAACCGCCCCGCTGATTATACATTATAAATTAGAAATTGTTATCATGCGTATCACAACGATGCTGCTATGGCTTTGCGCCGTCGGCGCTACGGCAGCGACATACAATGGCAGTGCAAACCGAACGCAGAGCCAAGCTTGCTTGAGCTATGCTGAGGTGCCGCCTACTTTCGGCAAAGTCAATACATCCGACAGCCTCGCCGCCGGCAGCAGGGAAATGGAGGCTGAGGCAGAGAAAATAATCGGGTGGCTCACAGAGAAACATGTGGACTACGACACCATCTACGACGCACGCGACTTCGGACTGCCAGCACCTGACAGCCTGCGCCTCACGACGGCTGACGGACTGAAGATTTTCGCCTACGAGATATGCCCCGACAAGCCGAAGGGAGTTGTCGTGTGCCTCTCGGGAATAGAGAAGCCTTCTGTCACCGCATACTACGGACACGCCGCTGAATTTTACAAGGCGGGCGTCGCCACTATCATGCCCGACCTGCGCGGACACGGCAAGAGCGACGGCGGACGCATCTCTCTCGCCTACGAAGAGACACAAGACGTGAAGGCTGTCACTGACTACATAAAGTCAAAACCTTCCTACCGCAACCTGCCCGTCATCGTGATGGGTGTGTCGATGGGAGGCGCGGTGGCAGTGAGGGCGTTCGGAGAGAACAACGACATCGACGCGTTGGTCGCGCTCTCCGCTTTCTCAAGCGTTGAGGATTTCATGCAGCAGAACCGCGATATGCTCCTGCCCGGAGTGCCGGCGGATTGTCTCGACACCGTCGTGCGCCGTGTCATGAACCGCAGGTACGGCATAGACGCCGCGACGGCATCTCCTCTCGCCGCGCTCAGAGGCTGCAACCGCCGTCCCGTGATGTTCATGCACAGCAGGCAGGACACTCAGGTGCCCTATATGTGTTTCGGGAAACTGGTGGCAGAAGCAGGCAAATACACCGCCGACATAGACACGATGACCGTCACCGGCGACCGCCACTTCATCTGCGACGACTTCATCCACCCCGCCGCCGATAAGGAGTATATGCGCCGCCTGATGCGTTTCGTGAAGAAACTCACGGCGAAACACCCGTATGTGAAGACAGAAGAGGGTGTGGAACTGATGGAACTCGTGGCGCGCTTCGCAGGCAACACGGTATTCGCAGACAGCATCGCGCCACGCTATCAGCATGACTGCGACATATATTTCGCGCGATGGAAACAGCATCCCGCCGTCAAATGGATGCACGACCAGCTGCCCGTCTATTGCATAGGCTATGAGGCGGTGCCGTGGATGGGCGCGCATCTGATATGGACGGAGAATGGCTTCGAGGCTATTCCGAATGCCGACAAGACATACAAGCGATGGCCGAAGAAAGCGGTGAAAGAGTTCCTGCCATTGCTCTCAGACTTTTACAGCCAGAGCAACTTCGCTGAGTTCTACCGCCAGCACCGGGAGATGTACCAGACAGCGGTTGATGCGGCACGGATGACGATGGCAGACTATATCGACCTTGACTGGTTCGCCGACTTCTTCAAGAAACAGAATGTCGCCACATTCGGCATCATCGTCGGCTTGAACAACGGCGACGGCAGCTTCTCTATCCAACGCACGAAACCGGGATGTCCGCCAGAGGAGATTGCTGTGATGCTCTACGGCGAGACGGACGACGGCATGCCATGGTATTTCCGCGATAGCGAGATAGACAAAATCCTGGTGCATGAGTTCTGCCACTCGTATATTACGCCAGACAAGAAATACAAGAAGGTTGCCACACAGCTGCTCAAACGGCACCGCAAACAACTCGCCTCGTCGGGCTATGGCATGTGGGAGAATGTGGTTGAAGAGACCCTTGTGCGAGCCTCTGTCATCCGCTATCTCATCGACCACGGATACAGCGACGACGCCATACGCGACGAGATAGATGTACAGCACAAATACTACGGATTCACATGGCTCCCGACAGACATCGAATGGTATAAGGGAGACATATTCACCATTTTCGACAACATGAAATGAAAACAGACAGAATAACTCTCAGACCATGGAGAGAAAGCGATGCAGCCACACTCTTCATGTTCGCAAAAGACCCAGAAGTGGGACCCCGGGCAGGATGGAGGCCGCACTCGTCCGTAGAGGAAAGCCGAGAAATCATACGCGTCGTCTTCTCAAACCCAACTACATGGGCGATAGAATGGAACGAGACGGGGAGAGCCATCGGCGCTATAGGCTACGGAGACTCCTGCAACTGCAACCTCCCCGCGCGGCAAGGCGAGCCGACGATAGGATATTGGGTGGCACACCCTTTCTGGAACATGGGGATATGCACTGAGGCTCTCCACCTGCTCGTGGCGCATCTGAAGAACGACACCGCTGTCAAGTCTGTCATCTGCGGACACTTCGTTGACAACCCCGCGTCGGGAAAGGTGATGGAGAAATGCGGATTCCGCCCGACGGGAGAATACTGCCTCGACGAGAATCTCTATGCAGGAGAAGGCAGGAAGATAAGGGTTCTCAGACTTGAACTGAAAGGGTAGGGGCAGGCAAGATACACACGGACGGCAGACGGCGCAATGCAGATGACTCTGCGAACGTTTTCGTCAGATTTTGCAGAAGAATTTCTCACTGAGTTTTGCCGAATGAAGAAAAATGCGTAGCTTTGCACATGACACTCAAGCCCTCTCCTTTGTCGGAGAAGACCGGAGACGTGAACTGCATTACCAAACATACTAAAACCAAAGGCAAAATGAAAACAAGAGAGTTTGCCGCTGCCTTCATGGCGGCGTTGTCACTCACTGCCGCTAAGGCTGTGACAACAGAAAAAAAAGATTTCCAGTGGAAAGGTGCAACAGTCTATTTCCTCATCACTGACCGCTTCTGCAACGGAGACACGTCGAATGATGCCAACTACAGCAGAATAAACGACTATGGCTCGGAACGCCTCAACGCCGCCACTTTCCATGGAGGTGACCTCACGGGACTGCGAAAGAAGGCTGAAGAGGGATACTTCAAAAAACTGGGCGTAGATGTCGTGTGGATGACGGATGTCTATGAGCAGATTCACGGATGGACAGCCGGCAGCGGGAAGATTAACGATTTCCCGCACTACGGTTACCATGGATATTATCCGCTCGACTATACACAGATGGATAAAAACTACGGGACAATAGAAGAGATGCGACAGCTCGTGGATTGTCTTCACAGGCAAGGCATTAGGGTGATGATGGGAGCGAACATCAACGACCCCGGATACCCCACATTCCTCGATGCCGTGCAATATGGCATCGCGCCTGACATGGGCTTGACAGAACAGCAGGCGGCTGAACACAGAAGAGACATCGACTACTACCAATGGTTCGGAGGATGCAAGAACTGGAAGAACTGGTGGACAAGAGAATGGATAAGGATGGACGACGAGGGATGGGACGAGACATCGAAACTCACCATGACGCTCTACGCCCTGCCCGACATAAAGACAGAGAAGACGGAGAAGGTGAAACTGCCCAAATTCCTGAAAAAGAAATGGAAGACGGAGGGGAAGAGCAACGACGCTTGGGTGAACCCCTCGGCTCTCGCGTTGAGAAAAGATGCAGACATGGCTCCAGCAGACTATATGATAGCATGGATTGCTTCATGGGTAGAGGAGTTCGGCATCGACGGCATGAGATGCGACATCGTGGAATATGTACACCTTGACAGATGGGCGCAGCTCAGCGAGGCATGCGACAAGGCTCTCGCTAAATGGAGAGAGAAACATCCAGACGACCCCGCGGCGAAATGGAACGACAGATTCTATATGACCGGAGACTTCGACTATGCCGACATCGACTACAAGGCGGACTACGCAAAGGCGGGATTCGGAAGCATGGTGAACTTCTATTTCCCCAAACATGGGGACCTCGACGCTATCGTGACGACATGGCAGAGATATGCTGACAGCTTGTATCAGCATCCAGAATGGCATCCTTTCAGCTATCTCAACAACTCGTACAACCGCGAGACGGACATGGACAACATCATCGACTGCGCGACAACACTCCTACTTGCGCCCGGGGCTGTGCAGCTGTTCTACGGAGACGAGACAAGACGCGGGCTGTCTGACGCGCGGCTGAATGTGGATAGCGACCAGGCGTTCCGCTCAGACATGAACTGGGACAGCATAGACACTGCGGTGCTCGAACATTTCAGAAAACTCGGCACAATCAGGAAACAGCATCCCGCAATAGCTGCCGGAAGGCAGAAGACTATCGACTGCCACACTTGCACCCGAACGGCGGATGAGACGATTCTCATACGCCTGAAGCCGGTTGACGATATGCCGGTTGATGTCAGCGGCATCTACGCTGACGGGACAAGGCTCTGCGAACTGTATTCCGGACAGGCGGCTGTCGTCGAGAACGGCAAGGTGAACATCGGCAAATACCAGAACAACATCGCAATTTTTGCTGTAAGCAGATAAAAACAAATATCCCTGCATCGCAAGACATCTGTCTTAGCAATGCAGGGATAATTGTTTACTCACCTTTCGCAAGTAATAAGTTATGTTTTTAGGTGGGTTCTATAAATGCCCACCGTCATATTAACCCAAGTTTGATATCTTATTGGTCGTTATTTTTGCAAATCAGCGTTTTGTG
>CALZMB010000149.1 GCA_945788485.1 uncultured bacterium
TACGCAAAAGACCTTATTTTTGTATATGGAGAAACAGAATTTCGTCACTATTGCCGACCTCTCAAAAGAGAAGATAATGTATCTTCTCGACATGGCAAAAGAGTTTGAGCTCCATCCCGACCGAGAGCTTCTCAAGGGTCGCATCGTCGCCACCCTTTTCTTCGAACCGTCCACCCGCACCCGCCTCAGTTTCGAGACAGCCGCCAACCGCCTCGGCGCAAAAGTCATCGGCTTCACTGACGCAAAAGTGACGAGTGCCACCAAAGGCGAGACATTGAAAGACACCATCCTCATGGTAGCCAACTACGCCGACGTCATCGTCATGCGCCATCACATCGAGGGCGCAGCGCAATACGCCTCCGAGATTTCTCCCGTCCCCATCGTCAATGCCGGCGACGGCGCACACATGCACCCCTCTCAGTGCCTCCTCGACCTCTATTCCATCTACAAGACGCAGGGCACGCTCGACAACCTGAACATCTGCCTCGTTGGCGACCTGAAATACGGGCGCACCGTACATTCGCTCATCACTGCCATGCGCCATTTCAACCCCACCTTCCATTTCATCGCCCCCGACGAGCTGTCAATGCCCGACGAATACAAGCTCTACTGCCGCGACCACGGCATACGCTACGTCGAGCACACGCGCCTCGAACCGGATGTCATAGCCGACGCCGACATCATCTATATGACACGCGTGCAGAAAGAGCGTTTCTCTGACCTCATGGAATACGAGCGCGTGAAAAACATCTACATCCTCCGTCGCGAGATGCTTTCCAATACGCGCGACAATATGCGCATACTCCATCCCCTGCCCCGTGTCAACGAGATTGCATACGACGTCGATGACGACCCGCACGCCTACTACATCCAGCAGGCACGCAACGGCCTCTTCGCACGACAAGCCATCTTCTGCCACATTCTCGGCATAACGAAAGAAGACGTCATCGCCGACAAGACAATACTCCATTAGTTTTTCAGTTGACAAGTTGACGAGTTAACAAGTTGAATGTACTGTGAACAAAAAAAACATTAACTCGTTTACTCGTCAACTAAGAGAGATTTGTCCTTGGACCCACTGACCAAAGGGAGGTAATCAACTCGTCAACTCTTCAATTTTTTACAACAATCCCATGAACAAGAAAGAACGTCTCGTTGCCGCGATAGAGAACGGCACCGTCATCGACCATATACCAGCCGACAAGACATTCCAGGTGGCATCACTCCTCAAACTACATGAGTTGTCGTCGCAAGTCACCATCGGCCTCAATTTCCGTTCGAAGAAACTTGGACGAAAAGGCATCATCAAAGTAGAAAACAAATTCTTCACCGACGACGAGATAAGCCAGCTCTCCGTCGTCGCACACAAAGTGGTGCTCAGCATCATACGCGACTACGAGGTCATAGAGAAGAAGACCGTCAACCTGCCCGACCATCTCGTCGGCATCGTGCGGTGCAACAACCCGAAGTGCATCACCAACAACGAGCCGATGAAGACACACTTCACCATAGTTGACAAAAACGCCCCCCACCCCGAGCTCCGCTGCCGCTACTGCGACAAAGTGCAAGACATAGACAAAGTGCAACTCATCTGATTACACATAAACACCAAACCATCATGACCAAAGACCAGACCATCTTCGATTTGATCGAACAAGAGCGCCAGCGCCAGCTCAAAGGCATGGAGCTCATCGCCAGCGAGAACTTCGTGAGCGACGACGTCATGCGCGCCATGGGTTCGTGCCTGACAAACAAATACGCCGAGGGCTATCCCGGCAAACGCTACTACGGCGGTTGTCAGGTAGTCGATAAAGTAGAGCAGCTCGCCATCGACCGCGTCTGCCGCCTCTTCGGCGCTGAATATGCCAACGTGCAGCCCCACTCCGGAGCACAGGCCAATGCAGCCGTCCTCCTCGCCGTCCTCAAACCCGGCGACACCTTCATGGGCATGAATCTCGACCACGGCGGACACCTCTCACACGGCTCGCCCGTCAACACATCCGGCATCCTCTACAACCCCGTCGGCTACACTCTCAACAAAGAGACAGGCCGCGTCGATTACGACGAGATGCACCGCCTCGCCCTGCAACACCGCCCGAAACTCATCATCGGAGGCGGCTCAGCCTACAGCCGCGAATGGGACTACGCCCGAATGCGCGCCATAGCAGATGAAGTCGGCGCACTCCTCATGATTGACATGGCACACCCTGCCGGACTTATCGCTGCCGGACTGCTCGACAACCCCGTGCGCTACGCACACATCGTCACATCAACCACACACAAGACACTGCGCGGACCGCGCGGAGGCATCATCCTCATGCAGAAAGATTTCGACAACCCATGGGGGCTCACCACACCGAAAGGCGTAGTGAAGAAGATGTCGCAGCTGCTCAACTCCGCCGTCTTCCCGGGACAACAGGGCGGACCGCTCGAACACGTCATCGCAGCAAAAGCCGTCGCTTTCAACGAGGCGCTGCAGCCTGAGTTCAAAGAGTGGGCAAAGCAAGTGCAGCGCAACGCCGCCACACTCGCCGACGCTCTCACACAACGCGGCTTCACCATCGTCTCCGGCGGCACAGACAACCACTCTATGCTTGTCGATCTCCGCTCGAAATATCCTGACCTCACAGGCAAGGTAGCTGAAAACGCACTCGTCGCCGCCGACATCACCGTCAACAAGAACATGGTGCCGTTCGACACACGTTCCGCTTTCCAGACATCGGGCATACGCCTCGGCACACCGGCCATCACCACACGCGGAGCAAAAGAAGACATGATGCTCCTCATTGCCGAACTCATTGAGACAGTACTCAACAACCCCGAAGACGAGACAGTCATCGCCAACGTACGCGCGAAAGTCAACGACGTGATGAAAGACTATCCGCTCTTCGCATGGTGACACGACATCCACACACCTCACACAAGCCCTGCACCCTGCCAAACAAGGTGCAGGGCTTTGACGTTTATGCAGATAGACAAAACACAGAAAACAAAAACAAAAAAACAAGAAATGAATTTCCTTGAAGAGAAAATCAAAGCAGACGGCGTCATCAAACAAGGCAACATACTGAAAGTCGATAACTTTCTCAACCATCAGTTAGACATCGACATCCTGCGCCAGATAGCCCACGAACTGAAGCGGCGCTTCCGCGGCAAAGAGGTAAACAAAATCCTCACCATCGAAGCCAGTGGCATCGCAATCGCCACGCTTTTGGGCGACCTCTACGATGTTCCCGTAGTGTTCGCGAAGAAAGGGCAGACAGCCAACAGCACCGACGACAAATACGTGTCGCACGCCTATTCGTTCACCCACAAACGCCACAACGACGTCTTCGTGTCGCGGCCCTACCTCACATCAGCCGACAAGGTGCTCATCGTTGATGACTTCCTTGCAGACGGGCAGGCATGTCTCGCCCTCATCGACATCGTAAGGCAAGCGGGAGGCGAAGTGGCGGGCATCGGCATCGCCATCGAAAAAGGACAGCAGAAAGGCGGACAGATACTGCGCGAGGCAGGCCACCATCTCGAATCCATAGCCATCCTCGACACGATGGATTACGAGACGCAGGAAATCACATTCCGGCAAGCATGACAAAGTCCTGCACCTGACACACGAGGTGCAGGACTTTGTATTTGTTTGTTCACCCTGGTGTCCCGTATTATTCTCATTCATACGGAATAACACGAATGGTCACAGCTGATTTCTATCCAAAGATAGCATTTGCATAGAAAATCGCACAACCGTCAAGGGAGAGAAAGCAGAAAAAGATAGTGTCAGAGATGCGAACAGAAAACAGAAAGTGGATGCGAGAACAGGCATCTTGTACCTTGGTTGTATCTCAGTCGGCATATATGGCTGATATACAACGGAGGTTAATAATTCGGCGGCAACTCAACCTAACAGAAATACACTTGTGTTAGTAAATAGAAGGACTATAATTCAAAAAAGGTGTCATTTAGGTTTCTATCAAAGAAAATCAATGGCAAAAATGGAAAATATTTGCATTCAATTCAATTAATTTTGATTAATTTTTGTATCTTTGCCACAAAAATGAAAGTAATATGGAAAAAGCAAACAAAAATCTCAATCGCATTAAGGTTATTCTTGCAGAGAAGAACCTACAAAACAAATGGTTGGCAGAGAAGATAGGCAGAGACCAAGCCACTGTTTCCAAATGGGCAACCAATTCAACCCAGCCAAGCCTTGATATGCTGATTAAGATTGCGAAGGTCTTGGAAGTTGAACTCACAGACTTGGTGAGGATTCCAGAGGATGATTAAAAAATGACAGGTATGAAACAAGAAGAAATAAGACTGCTCTTTCAACAGTTTGAACAGGTGGCATGCGTTTCCGGCGATGTGGAATGTTGGAGCGCAAGGGAACTGTGTGAGTTGATGGGGTATAAGTTATGGCAAAACTTTACCAAAGTAATAGAAAAAGCCAAGGCAGCATGTAGCAATGTAGGCCAGAATATCGAAGACCATTTTATTGACGTCAATAAAATGGTTAGTATAGGCTCAGGTGCTGAGCGTCAGATAGATGACATTATGCTCACACGCTACGCCTGCTATCTTGTGGCGCAGAATGGCGACCCGCGCAAGCCGCAGATAGCCTTTGCTCAGACCTACTTCGCTGTTCAGACACGTCGTGCCGAGTTGGTGGAGCAACGATTGCTGGAATGGGAACGTGTCAAGGCCCGCACCAAGTTGCAGGAGACGGAGCGCACCCTATCGGGCGTTCTTTATGAGCGTGGCATTAATGACAAGAGTTTTGGCGTTATCCGTTCAAAAGGTGACCAAGCTCTTTTCGGTCTAAGCACAGCCACCCTGAAGCGCAAAATGGGCATACCCGACAAGCGAACTTTAGCCGATTTCCTGCCCACTATCAGCATCAAGGCAAAAGACTTTGCAGCCGAGATGACCAGCGTGAACGTGCAGACAAAAGACCTCCATGGCGAGGGCAGCATCACGCAGGAGCATATCGACAACAATGCTGCCGTCAGGAAGATGCTGGTATATCGTGGCATCATTCCTGAAAACCTCCCTACTGCAGAGGATGTGAAGAAGGTGGAACGGAGGTTAGAGAGTGAACAGAAGAAAGTGTTAGGAAAGAAAAAATAAAAATAGATGGCAAAAAATATAGCTTCATTGTTCTCCGGATGCGTAGGATTAGATCTCGGCTTTACAGGAGGCTTTAATTTCCGTGGTCAAGACTACCCAAGGCTTGACACGAACATCGTATTTGCAAACGTCTTTTACCGCAGGTTTACCTTCGCACCCAAACTCATTGCCTCGGAATATTGCCTGAAATAACCTCGAACTCCCTGTCCACTTTGGATAGTTCATCTTTGGACAAAGCATAGATGCAGTCGGTTGAGTGTCCTCTTCCTCCTCCTTGCATGGCATAGTATTCAAGCACTGCTCGATACTCTGCTCATGCTTCCCTCGTCGGTTGGCTGCTATTATTCTGTGTGCGAGGATGGTCTTTTCGCCACCGATGGAGGGGCGGTTTGCTCCGCTCGGCTCCAGATAATCGTTTACTGCGTCACGCATAAAACCGATAGTTGTCGATAGAACGCCGGGAGTTGTGGTGCCAAAGGTATTATCTTGTGATGTCAGAGGTATTGTTTTGTGATGTCAGAGGTATTGTTTTGTGATGCCAGAAATAGCTTTTGGCAACCGTATGGTAGCAGTCAAAAGTTCGTATGGTAGCAGTCAAAAGTTCGTATGATAGCAGTCAAAAGTTCGTATGATAGC
>CALZMB010000150.1 GCA_945788485.1 uncultured bacterium
TTATATTCCATTTCTGTTGTGTAGATGTTTTGTTTCTATACCTTATTTATATTATATATACACGCGAATATCGCAGACATTGTATGTCGTGCTGTTCGCGAAAGTGCAAAAATAGTAAAATTTAACGACATGGCGGGCTTTGTCCGCTTTCATTTAACTTACATTAAAATAATATCATGCCATTCAGATGGTGTCCTTTATGAGTTGCAGTAGTTTTCCGACGGCTTCGTCGGCTGGTATGTTCTTCTCTACACACTGCTTCTGCTTGTAGAGCGACACCTTGCCCGGTCCTGCCCCGACATATCCGTAGTCGGCGTCAGCCATCTCGCCCGGTCCGTTGACGATACATCCCATGATGCCTATCTTCAGCGTGCGGAATCGCGGGTCGCGCTGCGCCTCGCCGAGGATGGCTTGTTTTATGCGCGCGATGGTCTGTTGCAGGTCGTAGAGTGTCCTGCCGCATCCCGGGCAAGAGATGAACTCCGGCTTCGTGAATTTCACCCTCGCTGCCTGCAGGATGGCGTCAGCGAGCGCTGTCATCTCCTCGCCGCGGTTGCGTACGACAAGTTTTGTCGCCCGCCGGTCGATAAGCAGTGCTCCGGCTGTCATGGCGGCTTTCAGCTGCAGGTCTTCCGGGTCAGCCTCATCAAAGCATAGCGTGAGCGTGTCGCCGGTGATGACGGCAGCCTCTCGCCTCCCTGCACATTCCGCGACGAAGCTCACCAGCTTTCTCGCCACCGGTATTTCACATTCCGGCTCTTCAGACAGCGAGACGCGTATGGTGTCTCCGATGCCTTCTGTGAGCAGTGCTCCTATGCCCACCGCCGATTTTATGCGTCCGTCCTCTCCTTCTCCGGCTTCTGTCACTCCGAGGTGCAGCGGATAGTGCATGTCTTCTGCGTCCATCGCGCTGACGAGCTTGCGCACCGCGTGCACCATGACGACGGTGTTTGACGCCTTTATCGAGATGACGATGTTGTTGAAGCTGTGGCGGCGGCAGATTCTCAGAAACTCCATGCACGATTCCACTATGCCGTCCGGCGTGTCGCCGTATCGCGACATGATGCGGTCTGAGAGCGAGCCGTGGTTCACTCCGATGCGTATTGCCGTGTTGTGTTCGCGGCAGATGTCGAGCAGGGGCACGAGGCGTTGCTCTATGCGTTGCAACTCGGCGGCGTATTCCTCGCCGGTGTATTCGAGTTGTTTGAATGTTCGTGCCGGATCGACGTAGTTTCCGGGGTTGATGCGCACCTTCTCGCAGTGGCGTGCTGCCACGTCAGCCACCTTTGCGTTGAAATGCACGTCGGCCACGAGCGGCGTGTCGTAGCCTGCGGCTCTCAGCGCGGCGGAGATGTTCTTCATGTTCTCTGCCTCGCGCACGCCCTGTGTCGTCAGTCTGACCAGCTCGCCTCCCGCTTCTATGATGCGTATCGCCTGCGCGGTGCAGGCATCGGTGTCGTTGGTGTTTGTGGTGGTCATCGACTGTATGCGTATGCCGTTGTCGCTGCCTATGGCGATGTTCCCCACGCGTGTCTGTGATGTCTGTCGTCGTTGCATATTGGTTGTCGTGTGCTGACGGGTCAGTTTGTCTTGTATTCGTATTTCACCTCTGCGAGGTCTTTGTTCGCCTTCTTTATCTTTGTCGAGAGGTTTGCCTTGTACTGGTCGAGGCGCTCAGCCACCTCAGCGTCTGAGAGTGCTATGATTTGCATGGCGAGTATGGCGGCGTTCATCGAGCCGTTGATGCCTACGGTGGCCACTGGGATTCCGGGAGGCATCTGTATGATAGAGTAGAGTGCGTCCATGCCGTCGAGCAGGCTGCCTTTGATGGGCACGCCGATGACAGGGAGCGGCGTAGAGGCGGCGATGACGCCGGGCAGTGCTGCTGCCATGCCGGCGGCGGCGATGATGACTTTTATGCCGCGGCCCTTGGCGGTCTTTGCGAACTCTTCGACGGCGTCGGGTGTGCGGTGTGCCGAGAGGGCGTTCACTTCAAACGGGATTTTCTGGTCGTTGAGAAATGTCATGGCTTTCTCCATGATAGGCAGGTCGCTTGTGCTGCCCATGATGATTGAAACGAGAGGGTTCATGTCTTTGAGGTTATATATTTTTTTTTAGTTGACGAGTGAAACGAGTTGACGAGTTGACGAGTAAACAAGTTGACGAGTTGTGAGTTTTGAGATAACAGTACAAATAACTTGTCAACTTGTCAACTCGTCAACTTGTCAACTAAAAAACTAAATCAGCATCAATACGATGAATGGCGTCACAAGTCCTACGATGAAGCCGAGGTTCACCTCGGCGAAGGTGTTGACACGCAGAATCATGCGTGCTGTGCCCAAGGCTCCGGCAAGCAGTATGAGCAGTATTATCCACCATGTGGCGTTGAAGCCGAGTATGAACGAGAAGGCTGCCACGCCACCTGTCAGTCCGCCTATGCCTGCGGTGTGTATCGAGATTTTTATCATGAGGTTGCAGAGTGCGCATCCTATCTGCACGAAGAGTGCCGAGACGATGATGTAGCTCATGAAGCTTGGCGTGTGCATCGCCCTCATGATGTAGTACAGCGCGAGATACGAGGCGATGGTCGTGATGTATGGCACCATGCGCTTCTCTCTCATCGTGAGGTGGAAGAGCGACCATCCGTTGTAGCATCTGTACGCCCTGATGAATAGTGTAGGCAGGAAGATGGTGAACAGGTACGTCAGCAGCGCTATCTGCAGCTTGTACGACAGCGGCAGATAGTAGAGATGTGTGAATGTGAAGATGGCAGCCATGCTGAGCAGGGGCAGATAGAACGGCGTACACACCACGCTGAGTGTCTTCGACAGCGAGAGTGCGAGGCCGCGGCTGCGTGGCTGGGATGATGCGGTGATGTCGGCGGTTTGTGTTGACATGTGGCTTGGTGAGGGGTGGTGAGTGGCGTTGGTGTTCTGCGGCCTGGCTGCAGAATACAGGTGTTCTATCTCTTGCGCAGGCGTGCGACGGGTATGCCCATCTGCTCGCGGTATTTTGCTATGGTGCGGCGCGCGATGGGATAGCCCTTGCGTTTTATCTCTGCCACGAGTTTGTCGTCAGGGAAGGGGTTCTTCGGGTCTTCGTCGGCTATGATCTGGCGCAGGGTGCTCTTTATCGCCTTTGTAGATACGATGTTGTCGTCGCCCACGTTGTATCCTTCGCTGAAGAAATGCCTGAGTGACACGGTGCCCCATGGCATCTGCGCGTATTTCGAGCGTGTGGCGCGCGAGATGGTAGAGATGTCGTAGCCGGTTTTCTCCGACACGTCTTTCAGCACCATTGGGCGCAGGTCGTTGTCGTCGCCTGTGAGGAAGAATTTCTTCTGCAGGCTGATGATGGCAGCGACGGTCCTGAGTATTGTCTCGTTGCGTTGCCTGATGGCTTCGATGAAGATGCGGGCGTTGTCAACGTATCTCTGGGTGAAGGCAAGTGCTTCTTTCTCGGCTTTCGTCGTGGCGTGCTGCATCTCTGCAAGCAGTTCGACATCGGTTTCCGACACTTTCAGTGCAGGAATGCGTCCGTTGTTCAGTTCGAACGTGACGCGTCCCTCCTCGTCGGTGTCGATGATGATGTCAGGTGTGATTTGCTGCAGCGAGCGTCCTTGTGTCTCGTTCAGTGTGGCACCCGGTTTAGGGTTGAGACGGTGTTTGATTTCTTTTCTCATATCCTTTGCCTGTTGCTCGCTGATGTTCAGCGTGCGTTGTATTTTTTCCCATCTGTTGTTTATGAAGTCGTCGTAGCAGTTGTTTATCACGTCATACATCATCATGGTGAGCGGCGTGGCTTTCATGCGTTCGACTTGTATGGTGAGGCATTCTTTCAGCGAGCGTGCCGCTATGCCGGGCGGGTTGAATTCTTGCAGCCGGTGCAGCACGTTCTCTATCTCGTCGTTTGTGGCGTAGATGTTCTCGTATATGGCGAGTTCGTCAGCGATGGTTGGTATGTCTGTCCTGAGCAGTCCGTCGTCGTCGAGCGAGAAGATGAGATATTGCATTATCTGTTTCTCTTCGTCGGTCAGCTCTTCCATGAGCATCTGGTCGGTGAGGGTGTCGATGAACGTGACGTTGTCGCCTGCCTCAAACTGGCGTGTGTCGTTGTCTCCCGCGGCGTTGTCGGCGCGCGGCGCGGCGTAGTAGTCGGAGAGTGTCATGCCGTCGTCGCTCTCCATGCGGTCGTCTTGCCCTATGCGTTCGAGGGCGTCGTTGATGGCGTCGCCGCGCCGTTCTTCTTCGTCGGCGCTGTCGATGGCGTCGCTGCTGTCGGTGGCGTCGATGCTGCCGTCATTGCCGTTTGCGTCGATGTCGCCGATGTTGTCTATGCCTGGGGCATTGTCTGCGGTGCTGTTGTCAGAGGCGTCGTAGTCGGGTTCGAGCGAGGGGTTTGTGTCGAGTTCGCGGTTGACGTTGTCTTCGAGTTGTGCAATAGGCATCTCCAGCATCCTCATCACCTTCACTTGCAGTGGCGAGAGATGCTGCTGCATTGCCTGCTTCTGCTGCTGCGCCTGTATGTTGGTCTGTTTCTGGTTGATCATGTCCAATATGCTTTCATCTGTTGTGCGAGGTTCGAGAGGGTTGTGATGTCAGCGTTGTCTGCCGTGCAGAATCTCTTCCACACCCTCATGCATGGCGGCAGCATGGGGTCGATGAGGCTGTCGTCGTGTTTCATGAAGGGGTCGCAGTAGGTGTAGATGTCGAGGATGTCACAGACATCCTGTGGCGTTATGCCGAGCAGCGTTGCCGTCTCTTTCACTTCGGGTGTCTCTGTCACCATGGTCTGTGGCACGAGGCGGAAGTATAGGTCGAGAATCATGATGAGCATGGCTGGCGTGTAGAGGGGGCGGCGCGTGATGAGCGCGGTGGGGGCGTTGACGGGTTTGAAGTCCGTCTCGAACGTCTCGTTCACCTCCACGCCGTCAAAGAACTCGTCGGCGTTGCCCATGCCTTGCAGCGAGCGCAGCTGCCGGCATCGCCGGTTCAGCTTCTTGTGGTTGCCGGCGAGGCTGTCGATGAGCTGTCGCAGCGAGGGCCGCGACGGCTGCCGTATCTCGAACATCTTTTCGTAGATGACCTTCGGCTGTATGTGCAGTTCGACGGCGAGCTTCACGGTGTCGTAGCCGTACATGGGTTTTATGCCCTGCGGTTTCTTCTCGTAGAGCTGTATGACGAGCGGCCAGTATTCTTCGTTCCAGTCCATGTGTCAGAGGTGTGTGAGGGTGTTGCGGTCGTTGAGGGGTTGTGTATGGCTCTATGCCGGCGTCTTTCCGCTCATGGCGAGGGCGTAGAGGTGTATCTTCTTCACCATGGCGAGCAGTCCGTTTGAGCGTGTGGGCGAGAGGTGTTCTTTCAGGCCTATCTCTTCGATGAAATAGAGTGGTGTCTGCAGCACCTCGTCGGGCGTGTGTCCGCTCAGCACTTTGATGAGCAGGGCGATGATGCCTTTCACGATGAGGGCGTCGCTGTCTGCCTGCAGCTGCATCAGTCCGCCGCCGTCGAGCTCGGCGTGCAGCCACACGCGGCTCTGGCAGCCGTCGATGAGGTTGTCGTCGGTCTTCTGCCGCTCGTCGAGCGGGGCGAGGTCGTTGCCGAGGTCTATCAGCAGCTGGTATTTGTCCATCCAGTCTTCAAAGTCCTGGAATTCTTCTATCACTTCGTCTTGCAGTTCGTTGATTGTCATGTCGGGTTCAGGTGTTTGTCTTTACGAGTATGAATAGTTTGTCGTTCGGGCGCACCTTCTCGGGCA
>CALZMB010000151.1 GCA_945788485.1 uncultured bacterium
GACCAAAGGGAGGTAACTATGAAATTGATGAGACTTGTCGAATAATTTATAGAACAACCCATAAAAGACAGGAGACAAACGCCATGGTGAGCGTCTGTCTCCTGTCTGTGTGTTGTATTGTCACGGGAGGGATGTGGTCTTGTGTTGTTCAGAGTGTCTTGTTCTCTTGTTTTATCTCTCCCCATATTCTGTAGAAGTGTTGTTTCAGGAGGGAAGGGGAGGCGATGATTCGGCGCATGAGGCGCAGGTTTTTCTCGTTGTCGGAGCCGCTTATCCATAGTTTGATGTATCCGCGCTCGGAGTATTTCTCGTCGATATGCTTCATGAATCGTTCGAGATGTTCTTCAACGGAGAGCTGCGGGTAGTGGTCGATGCCGTATTCTATGGTGCGCCGCATGATGGTGTCGGGTTCAAGCTCGCGGTCAGCTTCTGCCACGATGCGTCCGTAGATGCTGCGCGGGGCTTTAGAGGCTGACGCGCGATGGTCTTCAACTGCCTGGCGCATGATGTTGATTTGTTCTGGCGAGAACCAGCGGCAGAGACGTTTGTCTGACGCGAGAATCTTGCCGCCTGTGATATGGTGTATGGCCCGCGGCCCTTCCATGCCAAGGTCGTGGTATGCAGCGATGACGTATGCCATATCAGAGTCGGCTCCCAGCTGACGTGCGAGTTTCAGCGAGGCGGCGATGACGCTGTTGACGTGGCGGAGTGAGTGGGCGCGGTCGAACTGTGTGTAGCGTGGCAGGATATTCTGTTCGACGAACTGCATGATCTCTAATGTCACCATGGGGGTTGTCAGTTGAAGAAGTTCCAGTTGAGGCCGATGCGCAGGATGCGGCCGTTGAGGGGGTGGTGGGGTGTGAGGAAATATTCGCCTTTGCCTGAGCAGTTGATGTGGCTCATGAGGATATAGAAACGGCAGTTCTTCAGCTGGAAGTTTGCGTAGAGGTTGCAGATGGGGTAGTTGCCTACGGTGGTGCGTATGGCTTCGTTCTCCTGTACGACGTACGACTGCAGCTGCGGACTGTATTCCGGCGCTTCGTATTTCGTGAAATAGCGTGCATCGACGCCGAAGTCTGTCTGCAGCACGCGTGCGATTTTGAAGCGCAGGTAGAGGTTTGAGTAGATGTTGAGCTGTGGCAGCGGCATCACATAGCTGTCGGATGTCTTCTGCCATGTGATAATGTTGTCCCAGTGGAGTATGCCGAGGCTGAGGTTCTGATAGAGCTGTGCTGTCAGCACCTGTATGCTTGATGACTGGTGTGGGGTGACTGTGACGGCGGTGCGGTTGTAATCGCTGTCGATGTTATAAGTCGTCGAGAGGTATGTATAGTCTGTGATGTTGTCTGCCGCGATGCGCAGGCGTGTGCCGTAGCGCGGCAGGGTGATGTTGCCTTCGATGTGTGTGTGTGATTCTTTGTTGAAGGTGTCTGCGACATCCCATTGGAAATGCCGCGACTGATAGCGTCGCATGAAGGCGTAGGGTGTGGTGAGGTGGAAGAATGCCGCGGCGTCAATGCGCACGGTGTCGCCAAGCATCGGGATGTTTACGTCGAGCGTGCCATCGAACTTGAGTTGTCCGGCTTGGTCGCCGGCGACATATACCTCGCCCCTTGCGTCGAAGTGGATGGTGTTGCCTTCGCGCTTTGAGAGTTGTCCGCCGACGGAGATGTTGCTCTCGTTCCATGTCGTGAAGCTGCCGTCCAGCTCAGGCAGGGCATAGTGCTTCAACTCGTGTGCGGCGAAAATTTTCACGCCTGCCTTTGCCCATTTGTTGAAGCCTTCGAGCAGCGAGATGCCGAGGTTGTTGCGCAAGTAGGTGTGGCGCACGCGGTCGTTGATGGAGTCTGTCTCAAGGTTGTAATAGTCGTTGAGATAGTAGTCGGCGGGCGAGCTGTATGCGATGTACGAGCGGCGGTAGTGGTCGAAGCGTACGGTGTGGAAGAATGATGTGACTGGCACGTATTCGTTTTTCATGAACTCGTCTTCTTCCGCCTTCGCCACATCGGCTGCTATGCTGTCGCGTGCCTGCTCTTCGGTGAGTGCGATGCGTGTCGATGTGCTGTCAGCAGGTGTCGGCTGTTGTGCCGGCTCGTCGCCTACAATCTTTGCGCCGTCGGGTCTGCCTGCTGGAGCGGAGGAGGCGTTGTCGTCTGCCGTCTTTCTTCTGCTGCGAAGGTTGCTGCTTTCGTTATCATCACTGTCTGAGCCTGCTTTCTCTTTCGCCTCGCGCTCTTTCTTCTCTTTCTCGGCTGCCATGGCGAATTTCTTTGCCTCTATTTCTTGCTCTGTCATTGGCACTTTGCGGTTGAAGCCGATGCTGTAGCGATGTGTGAAGAAGATGTGCTGGTTGTCGTGACGGTTCCAGTTGTCAGAGAGGACGGTGGGTATCTCGTTCTCTGCGAAGTTGTCTTCGAACGATTCGGGGTGTTTGATATATTCGTCGTTGGTAATGCCTCCGTTCTCTGCCTCTTTCTGATGGTTGGTGCTGAGGAGGAGATGCGCCTGATAGCGGTCGCCGAGATAGCTGCCCCAGAGGGTGTAGTTGAAGTGAGAGGTGCTCTGGTTGGCATAGTAGCCACGTGCATAGAGATAGTCGAACTTGAATCCGAAGCCGAGCTGTTTGGATGCGTTGACGGCAAATATTGCTTTCAGATGGTCTTCTCCATTCATGTGGTTGCCACATTGGTTGAAGTCGAGGTTCGTGATGGGCGAATAGGTATTGGTGAAGAGGAACTGCCCTGGCTCTACTATCGTCTGGCTGTAGCCGTTGGTGAAGATGAACTCCGAGCCTCGCTGCCTGTCGGTGAAGATACGGAGGGGGGGGGGGGGGGGAGCCGTTGTTGCCGAGGGTGTTGTATTCGCCGTAGATGCCCGATGCGAAGAGATAGTTCATCCGCAGATAGGACATGGTGTCGGGCACGGCAGGTGTGCGGTCGCCTGATATTTCATCGACCGTCCATACTGTGATGCCGCGCGGTATCTCTTTGTGTGATGCCGTATCGCGAGGTGCCGGTGTTCCTCTCGACGAGAACCGGTCTCCGTTTTCGGATGTCAGCATGTCGTACTGTGCCGAGGCGCGATGCGTCGGCAAGAGAAAGGCGATGGCTGATATGATGCAGAGAAATGTTATGCGTAGCATTATGTTTGCAGATGTTTTCCTGATTACTTCCTGAAGCGCAACACGCATTCTGCCATCTTGAAGAACATGGCTGTCATGATGATTAAGATGCCTGTCGTTGGTTCGGGTTGTGTCCAGTACAAGACAGCGCCAGCGAGTGCTCCTATCATGAAGATGACGTTTAGAATCTGGCGTATGATGAAGAGTTTGCCGTTTGAAGCAGGCTCCTGCTCTTCGTCTCTTTTGTGTATTTCCATAAGTTTGTGGGTTTTTTGCCGTCATTTATTTGGCGGATTTCTTCAGTTCGGCATCAAACAAAGCGAAGATGCTGTCTTTCCGGTCGATGGTCTTCTTACGGAACTTGCCGTTGAGGCGATATAGGTTCGTCCCTTTCTTGTTCAGCGCTGCTTCGTCTGTGATCCATTCTTCTGCTGTGTATGTCGCTTCTGTCGGTCTGCCCATGTCGTATCTGTATGAGATGCGGCAAAGGCGTATGTTCACCTTGTTGTCGCTGCATTGCGCGATGATGGTGTATCTGAAGATGGTGTAGTCTCGTGCGAATGTAGATGAGGAGAACACAAGTTCTTCTTCGCAGTTGGCGACGACGATTTTCTCAGTTTTGTTCACGGCAGCGATTCTGCTTTTCTCTGTCTGTCCCTCAGACTTGACAAACTGTGTCAGCATGTCGAGGGTGTGCTGATAGAGAGTGTCTGAACAGCATCCCTCGACCGTGATGTCTTTGCTCCATTCAACCTTCCCGTCAACGAGCGGCACTGTGCCCGCTGCATATTTCTGCTCTATCTTCATCTTCGGCGCTGATGCTTTGTCAGCCGCTTCGTCTTTCTCCTTCTTGTCTTTTTTCTTCTTTGAAGGGGTGTCGGTCTGTTGTGCGCTCTCTGGGATTTCCCATTCTGATTGTGCCGAGACGTTTGTCGTGACGGCGAGCATGAGGCATGTGATGATAGCGATGAGTTTCATTGTGTAGTAGGCTTGGATGAATGGTGATTATGATGTGATGCATGTCCCTGTAGTTCGGGACAGTATGTCATGCTTTTTCTTTCAGCAAGAAAGTCCTGAAGGTCTCGTAGTCTTTCGGGAGAGGCACGCTGCATTTCTTGCCTTCCATGAAAGCGAGTAGACGTGCCGGTATCTCGATGTCGGTTGAGAGGATATTGTCAACTGTCTCTTTGAACTTGGCAGGATGTGCCGTCTCGCAGAACACGCCAATCTCTCCTGGCTGCAGAAGGTCTGAAAGTGCCTGATAGCCGCAAGCTCCATGAGGGTCAAGTACATAGCCTGTTGTGTTGTAGCAAGCCTTCATCGTCTCGGCAATCTCTGCGTCCTTGTATGTAGCACCGCTGATGTCGGCGCAGACAGCGGCGTGGTCTGCCTTGTACAGCTCATATATGCGCGCGAAGTTTGACGGGTCGCCGACATCCATGGCATTTGCTATAGTCTGTACGGATGCCTTTGGGTGATATTCGCCTGTTTGGAGATAGTTGTAGAAGATGTCGTTGGCGTTGTTGGCTGCCACGAAGCGTTTGACGGGCAGTCCCATGCGTTTGCCGAAGAGTGCAGAGCAGATGTTGCCGAAATTGCCTGACGGTACGCACATCACGAGGTTGTCTGCCAGTCCGAGACGTTTCATGCGGGCGTATGCGTTGAAATAGTAGAATGCCTGCGGCAGGAATCGTGCTACGTTGATGGAGTTGGCGGATGTTAGCTTCATGGCAGCGTTGAGTTCTGAGTCCATGAAGGCAGACTTCACCAATGCCTGACAGTCGTCAAACACGCCGTCTATCTCTATCGCCGTGATGTTCTGTCCCAATGTGGTGAACTGACACTCCTGTATAGGCGATACCTTGCCTTTCGGATAGAGGACATAGACGTGTATGCCGTCAACGCCGAGGAATCCGTTGGCGACGGCAGAGCCGGTGTCTCCCGATGTGGCAACGAGGACATTCACCTCGCTGTTGTCGTCTGCGCAGCAGCATCCCGCCTCTTTCTCTTTGCGCAGGAAATATTGCAGCAGGCGTGCCATGAAGCGTGCGCCGACATCCTTAAAGGCGAGTGTGGGGCCGTGGAATAGTTCGAGGGTGTAGATGTTGTCTGTCACTTTTACGACAGGGCAGTCGAACTGCAAGGTGTCATACACTATGTGCTTGAGAGAATCTGCATCAACGTCCTCGCCGAAGAAGCAGTCTGCCACGGCGTACGCTATCTCCTGAAACGAGAGGTTCTCGATGTTGTCGAAGAACTCTTGCGGCAGAGGCTTGATGCGTTCGGGCATATAGAGGCCTTTGTCTTCTGCCAGTCCTTTGATGACTGCTTTCTCAAGTGTCGCTGTCGGGGCTTTATGGTTTGTGGAATAGTAGTTCATTGTCTATTATGTCGTTTTTTTTGTTTTAATAATTCATGTGGCGGCTATCATGGTGTCCGGGTTTTATCATCTGATGTCCATGAGGGCTTTTATGAAGCCGTCTTTCTCCAGAATGCCGTAGCCTCCCTTTGTGCATGCGTCTTCGTCGTAAGCTGTGACGTTGTCGGGCGTGATTCCTGGCGCATAGATGAGAAACGGCACAGGCTCTGCTGTGTGTGTTCGG
>CALZMB010000152.1 GCA_945788485.1 uncultured bacterium
GATATTTAAATATATATAGGTATATTTTAAAACAAATCAACATCTTATGGAACAGACACTCTTGATATACAACACCCTTCACCGTCAGAAAGAAAGGTTTGAACCGCTGCACGCCCCTAATGTGGGCATGTATGTCTGCGGCCCCACGGTGTATGGCGACGCGCATCTCGGACACGCCCGCCCTGCCATCACGTTCGACATCTTGTTCCGCTATCTGCAACATCTGGGCTACAAGGTGCGCTATGTGCGCAACATCACCGACGTGGGACACCTGGAGCACGACGCCGACGAGGGCGAGGACAAGATAGCGAAGAAGGCGCGCATAGAACAGCTTGAGCCGATGGAGATAGCGCAGCACTACACTCGCCGCTTCAACCGCGCCATGGAGAAGCTCAACGTCCTGCCGCCGTCGATAGAGCCGCACGCCACAGGGCACATCATCGAGCAGCAGCTGCTGGTGAAGGAGATTCTGGACAACGGCTATGCCTACGTCTCGAACGGCTCGGTGTATTTCGACATAGAGAAATACAACAAGGATTTCAAATACGGCATTCTCTCCGGACGCTCGTTAGAGAACGTGAAGGACGCAAGCCGCGACACGCTTGCCGGCGTGGGCGAGAAGCGCAACCAGGCAGACTTCGCGCTGTGGAAGAAGGCGCAGCCCGAGCATATCATGCGCTGGCCATCGCCATGGAGCGACGGATTCCCCGGATGGCACTGCGAGTGCACTGCTATGGGCAGGAAATATCTCGGCGAGCAGTTCGACATTCACGGCGGCGGCATGGACCTCGTCTTCCCGCATCATGAGTGTGAGATAGCGCAGGCGCAGGCGTCGATGGGTCATGAGGCAGTGAAATACTGGATGCACAACAACATGATCACCATCAACGGTCAGAAGATGGGCAAGTCGTACAACAACTTCATCACCCTCGACCAGTTCTTCACCGGCGAGCACGAGCTGCTGTCGCAGCCTTTCGCTCCGCTCACCATACGTTTCTTCATCCTCTCCGCCCACTATAGGGGCACGGTGGATTTCTCTAACGAGGCTCTGCTGGCTGCCGAGAAGGGCTTGGCGCGCCTGCACACCGCGATGAAAGACCTGCAGCGCATCGTGCCGGCAAAGGGTTCGCAGCCGGAGATAGAGAAATTCGTGGTGCAACTGCCGCAGCGTCTCTACGACGCCATGAACGACGACCTGCAGACACCAGAGGTCATCAGCCTGCTGTTCGAGGCTTGCCACAACATCAACATCCTTGTCGGACGCAAGGCGAAGATTTCTGCCGACCATCTGAAACAACTCTCCGACACCATGACGCTGTGGACCGACACCATCCTCGGGCTGAAACCCGCGCAGGACAGCGCCGACCCCGCACGCGAGAAGGCATACGCTAAGGCTGTCGATATGATTCTCGAAATGAGGGCGAAGGCGAAGGCGGAGAAAGACTGGGCGACGTCCGACGCGCTGAGAGACGCGCTGCAGGATGCGGGCTTCGTCATCAAAGACACTGCCGACGGCACGGTGTGGAGCATCTGACACACAGAAGCACATGCCGGACGTGCTGTGCGGGACGGCCTGAAAGCTGCCGCCCTCTGCATACAAACAACAGACCTCAATAGCACATGACGCTGCAAACGAAATACAGGCAGTTTCTCAGATTCTGCATCAACGGATGTCTCGCCGTTGCGATACAATACGCCGTCTTCCTCTTTCTCATCAGATGGACAAACGAGTATGTGGCGAACACCGTGGGGTATGCCGTCTCCTTCTGCTGCAACTTCATCATAACGTCGTATTGGACCTTCGGCTCGAAACCGTCGCTGAGACGGCTGGCAGGCTTCGGCGGGTCGCATATCGTCAACTATCTCGTGCAGCAGGCGTTCCTCTTCGCGTATCTCACGGCAGGCATCGCCAGCCAGTGGGCGGCGCTGCTCGCCATGGGCTCCGCCGTGCCAATCAACTTCCTGATGCTGAGGTATGTCTATAAAAAATCTTAGTTACTCGTCAACTATAACAATATGAATTTTCTCGACAGAAACGAATTCAATTTCAAACCATCCGAAAAGGTTATACAGGCAATAAAATCTTTCGACCCCGAAACGCTCTGTTTCTATACACGCATCTATGACGAAGGGAAGAAAAGCGTCGTCTCTGTACGTCTGTCTGAGATATATCACGTGCC
The DNA here is from genome assembly GCA_945788485.1 of uncultured bacterium. Lineage (GTDB taxonomy): Bacteria > Bacteroidota > Bacteroidia > Bacteroidales > Bacteroidaceae > Prevotella. Next base: position 2,181 of record CALZMB010000152.1, read on the forward strand.
AGAGAAGCAGGTGCTGATAGGCTACGGCGGCGAGGATATATTGAAGAATGCCGTACACTACTACCTCACGAAAGGCGACAACCGCACCATTCTCATCCCGGAGTTCTCGTGGTGGTACTACAACCGCATCGCGGGCGAGTGTGGCGGAGAGACGTATATGTACCCGCTCTATGAACGCGACGACACCTTCGCCTACGACATCGACGAGGTGATAAGCTACACCTGCCGCATAAAGCCGCGCATGCTGCTGCTCGCCTCGCCCAACAACCCGACGGGCAACAGCCTGTCACCCGAAGAGATAGGACACGTCATGGAGAGCATCCCGTCAGAGACGATGGTGCTCATCGACGAAGCCTACGCCTCGTTCATCACGACAGACACCGGCTATATCGCGCCGCTCGTCATGAAATACGCCAACCTTATTATCTCACGCACGCTCTCGAAGTTCTACGGACTGCCAGGGCTGAGGATGGGCTTCGGCTTCATGGGCGAGGGACACGACAACTTCCTCTCCTACGCAAACAAATATCTCGGCTACAACCGCTTCTCTGAGGCAGTGGCTCTCGCCGCCCTCGACAGCGACGAACACTACCGCCGCATCGCTGACGAGATGGAATGGGGACGGCAGCTCTTCAAGAAAGAGCTTGCGCCGCGTCCAGGATTCAAGGTGTATAAGAGTGTCGCCAACTTCATTCTCGTGAAATATCCCGAACGCATCAGAGAGAAACTGAAACTCGCCTTCGCCGAACAAGACTATAAGGTGAAATTCATGACAGACAAAGGCCTCGAATCGTGCCTACGCATCACGCTCGGCAGACGCGAGCAGATACAGACGGTTGTGGATATAATAAAACGAGTTGACGAGTTGACAAGTTGACGAGTTGACAAGTTAATTCTCTTAGTTGACGAGTTGATAATTCTGTCAACTTAAACTTTGTCACTCGAATACTAACAACTTGTTTACTCGTTTCACTCGTCAACTCGTCAACTAAAAACTATCAACTCGTCAACTTGTCAACTCGTTTACTCGTTAACTAAAAAAACATCATGCTCGCGATAATTCTCGCAGCGGGAATGGCGACACGTCTGCGCCCGCTCACCAACGAAACCCCTAAGTGCCTGCTCACCATCAACGGCACACCGCTGCTGAAACGCTCGATGGACGCCATCATCGGCAACGGCATACGCGATTTTGTGATTGTCACCGGCTTCATGCACGAGAAGATAGAACATTTCGTGAGACAGGCATACGGCGACACGGTATCCGTCCGTTACGTACACAACTCACTCTACGACAAGACAAACAACATCTTCTCGCTGTGGGTGGCACGCCCCGAGGCAGAAGGCAGAGACATACTGCTGCTCGACAGCGACCTGCTCTACGACCCGCGCATAATACGCGAGGTGACAAGCCACTCCGCCTCTGATGTGCTCACACTCATACGCCACGAGCTGGGAGAAGAGGAGATGAAAGTCGTCACCGACAACGACGGCAACATCACCGCCATCAGCAAGACATGCAAGCCCGCGGAGGCTGCGGGAGAAAGCCTCGGCATAGAGAAGATGTCGGCGGCATACACCACGGCGCTCTATGCCGAACTCGACACCATGATGAACCGCGAACACCTCGAAAACAAATTCTACGAGCTCGCCTTCGAACGCCTCATACCCCAAGGACATGCCTTCAAAGTGCTCGACGTCACGCAATTCTACTCCTGCGAGCTCGACACCATCGACGATTTCAGACAGGCGGAGAAGCAATGTGTAATGTATAATTTATAAATTATAAATTGTATAAGCAATACTGGCAGTACCAAACATTATAAATTGTAAATTATAAATTAAAAAAATGCCATCCTACGACATACGTCCGCTGCAGCTCCGGATATTCGAGATTCTAAAAGCCATCGACACCGTCTGCCGCGAACACAACCTGAGATACTGCCTCGTGGCAGGCACACTGCTCGGAGCCGTCCGCCACAAAGGCTTCATACCCTGGGACGACGACCTCGACATCGCCATGCCGAGAGACGACTACGAGACGCTTATGGCAAATGCCGCACAATGGATTCCGCAACCCTTCGAGGCAAAGTGCGCCGAGATAGACCCCGCATATTCCGGAGCTTTCGCGAAAATCATCGACAGCAGCACCACACTCATAGAACGTCAGCATTATGCCTATCTCGCCGGAATATACATCGACGTCTTCCCCCTCGACGGAATGCCGGAAAACAAACTGCTGCAACACTGGCAGATGATACGCTACAAGTTCTATTGCAAGATGATATACCTCTTGCACCGCGACCCCTACAAACACGGACACGGCGTCAGCTCATGGCTCCCGCTTCTCGTCAGGAAACTCTGTACACACGATTCACTCCACCGCAAGGTGCGGCGCGTCATGACGCGCTACCCCTTCGAGACATCGCGCCATGTCATCGACTACGACGACAAAAGCCTGCGCGGCGTCATGCAGAAAAACGTGATATTCCCCACGAAACCCGTTGTGTTTGAAGGAGAAGAGTTTGCCGGCATGGCAGACAACCACACATATCTCACAAAGAAATACGGCGCATACATGGTGGTGCCAGACGCAGAACACCAGCGACAGCACAATTTCCACTACCTCGACTACGACACACCGTACAGGGAATATGCAGACACAAGACAATTCATCAACAACAAGTGAAAACGCCACGCCTCCGAAAGTTACAGTGGTGACAGTATGCTTCAACGCCTTGCAGGCATTGAAAAAGACATGCCGCAGCGTTCTCGCGCAGAGCTACGCCAACATCGAATATATCATCATCGACGGAGCGTCCGCCGACGGCACGCCGCAATGGCTCCAGACCCTCGACACGCAACGTGTCAGATGGATGTCAGAACCCGACCGCGGAATATACGACGCCATGAACAAAGGCGCGGCGCTTGCCGCTGGCGAATGGATAATTTTCATGAATGCAGGCGACACCTTCGCCAGCGCCGACACCATAGCGCAAGTCTTCAGCGAAGATGTCGCAGAGGCCGACATAGTCTATGGCGACGTGAGGAAAAACGGCGCGGTGAAGAAAGCGGAGCCGCCGCACAACTCACACCGCATGTTCTTCTGCCATCAGTGCGTCTTCACACGAGCTACGCTCTGCAAGAGCCATCCCTTCGACCTCCGTCACGCGATGTCCGCCGACTTCAAGTTCTTCAAGACGATGATAGCGCAACAGAGGCGGTTCATGCAACTCGACATGACGATAGCAGACTTCGACACCTCGGGAGTGTCAAACACACGGCGCGCCGACGGATTGAGAGACAACATCGCCATAGTGTGCGAGATAGACACCCTGAAAGAGAAGCTACGCCTCCTGCCGCATCTTCTGATACCTTATATAATATGCAGAGTAAAAAATAAGGTGGGTTCTATAAATGCGCTTTGTCAGATTTTGAGATTGTTTTTGAGGACAAATTGAAAGTTGTAGAGTGAGCGTAGCGGGCTACGTGACCGATACGACTTACAATTTTAACCGACGCTCGAAG
>CALZMB010000153.1 GCA_945788485.1 uncultured bacterium
GACACGCATCAAAGACATCGCACGAGATCTCATACGACTCTACTCGAAACGATGCCGCGAAAAAGGATACGCCTACAGCAAAGACTCTTTCATGCAGAACGAACTCGAGGCAAGCTTCCAATACGAAGACACACCAGACCAACTCTCTGCAACCAACGATGTCAAGGCCGACATGGAAAAAGACAAACCCATGGACAGACTCGTATGCGGAGACGTCGGATTCGGAAAAACAGAGATAGCCATAAGAGCGGCATTCAAAGCTGCTGCCGACTCAAAACAGGTGGCGGTAATGGTTCCAACAACAGTGCTGGCATACCAACACTACCAGACTTTCAAGAAACGCCTCGCAAACTTCCCGGTCTCCGTTGACTATCTCTCAAGAGCACGATCTGCAAAACAGACAACGGAACTGCTGAAAAAAATACAAGAAGGGAAAACAGACATCGTCATCGGAACACACAAGCTGATAGGGAAAAACGTGAAGTTCAAAGACCTCGGACTGCTCATCATCGACGAAGAGCAGAAATTCGGCGTATCGACAAAAGAGAAACTCAGACAGATGAAGACAAACATCGACACGCTCACCATGTCTGCCACACCGATACCACGTACACTGCAGTTCTCACTCGTCGGAGCAAGAGACATGAGCATCATAAGGACGCCGCCACCCAACAGATACCCCGTAAATACAGAGATACACACCTTCGACCCTGACTTCATAGCCGATGCAGTAAACTTCGAAATGAGCCGGAACGGACAGGTATATATCGTCAACAACAGAATAAACGACCTGCCACACATCGCCAAGACAATACAACAACGCATACCAGACGCACGCATCGCAATAGGACACGGACAGATGAAACCCGCTGAACTCGAAGACATCATACTCGGATTCGCAGAATACGAGTATGACGTGCTCGTCTCTACAACAATCATCGAAAGCGGAATAGACATACCTAATGCCAACACCATAATAATAAACGGAGCACACAACTTCGGACTCAGCGACCTGCACCAAATGAGAGGACGAGTAGGACGAGGCAACAAAAAAGCATTCTGCTACCTCATAGCGCCACCTCTCGCCGCACTCAGCACTGAAGCGCGACGAAGACTTGAGGCTCTCGAAAACTTCAGCGACCTCGGAAGCGGAATAAACATCGCCATGCAAGACCTCGACATCAGAGGAGCCGGAAACCTGCTCGGAGGAGAACAAAGCGGGTTCATTTCAGACCTCGGATACGAGACATACAAGAAAATACTCAACCAGGCGATGACAGAACTGCGCAACGAAGAACAAATCGAAGACAGCACTGACAACGAAACACAGAAAAACAGGACAAACAGATACATGAAACAAAACTCTCTAAACGCAGCAGACTATGTGGACGACTGCACCATAGAGAGCGACCTCGAAATGTATTTCCCCGAACAATTCGTCCCAGGAGCCTCTGAAAGAATACTGCTTTACAGAGAACTCGACCACATAGAAGACGAAAAAAGTCTCGAAGATTACAAAAAAAGACTGGAAGACCGATTCGGAGACATACCAAAAGAGGGCACAGAACTCATGTCCGTCGTCATGCTCAGGAAATGCGGAAGAACACTCGGATGCGAGAAAATCGTACTGAAACAAAACGCCATGCAGCTACACCTGCTGCGTAACCTGCAAAGCCCATACTACCGGTCCGCCACATTCGACCATCTCATCAACTACGCCACAAGAAACCCGAAACGGTGTCAGTTCAAAGAAATAGGAAACTCGCCACGCATCGTCATCGCAAACATCCCTTCAGCGACAGAAGCACTAACTCTCCTGCAAAACATCGTAAACACCATAAAGTGACAACACGAACTGAATAAAACAAGTCTTTGGCGAACACAACGGCAGAAAACAAACTTTTTTACGCTATTTTTCAAAAAATCACACGAAAAATTTGCACAAACAAAAAAATATGCGTACCTTTGCACTCGCAATTCAGAAATACACTCTCTGAGACATTCAGAAAGCATCTGGAGAGATGGCAGAGTGGTCGAATGCACCGGTCTTGAAAACCGGCGTACTGAGAGGTACCGGGGGTTCGAATCCCTCTCTCTCCGCCTAGGTGGCGTAACTAGTTGAAATTCAACAAGTTACGCCACTTTTCATTTTTGGCTGATAAAAATCAGCGCCTCTTTAGAACTGGATGTAGAACAAACGTCTTTAAGTCACCGAAACGACGGGGCTAAAAGATGTTAAAAAAATGTGTTCAAATTTTCGCACAGGCAAAAGTTCAAGCCTCGTAGGCTACACACCACCTACGTTACACAAAGGTGTGAGATGGTTTGTCGATTTCACAGCCTGGGATCCGGCCATCAGTGCAATGCGCCGCAAACGCTACTATGTGAGCGGCAGTCTTTCAATCTCACAGAAGAAGGTTCGCGCCAACGAGATCATGCAGGTGCTTACGCGCCAGCTTGCCCAGGGATGGAACCCATGGGTGAACGACGATGACACTCGCGGTCATGTAATCTTCGAGAACTGCTTGCAGCGTTATGAGGATTATGTGGACCGCATGGACCGAAAGAAGACACGGCAGAGTTACCACTCGCGCGTGAACATCCTCCGTGAGTTCATCGCCTCACTCGCCAACCCCATCAAGTTCGCCTACCAGTTCGACCAGTCGTTCTGCAACGACTTCATCGACTGGATTTACCTCGACCGTGAGAGCAGTCCGCGTACACGCAACAACTACCGTGGTTGGCTCTTCGGCTTTGCCGAGTTCATGATGGCACGAAAGTACATCAACTCCAATCCTGTGGAACGCATCAAGGTGATGCCGGAACATGAGAAGTTCCGCAAAGACCTGACTCCCGAGATGCTGCGCCGTATGCAGACCTATCTGGAAGAGAACGACAAGCCGTTCCTGCTCGCCTGCATGATGCAGTACTATACGCTCATCCGTCCAGGAGAGCTGAGCAATCTGAAGATTGGCGACATATCCCTCAAGAACCAGACGGTCTTTGTCTCGAAGAAGTTCAGCAAGAACCACCGCGATGCGGAGGTTGGCCTGAACAAGTCCATCATCAAGCTGATGCTCGACCTCGGTATCTTCAAGTGGCCCGACTCCCATTACCTCTTCGGAACGGGTTTCCTGCCCAACAGCGAGAAAATGGGAGCAGACCAGTTCAACAAACGCTGGAAGAAGATGCGAGCTGCACTTCGCTGGGACGACTGTTACCAGTTCTACTCCCTCAAGGACACCGGCATCCGTGACCTCGCCAATGCTGCGGGTGTTGTCGTTGCCCGTGACCAGGCACGCCACAGCGACATCACCACAACCAACAAGTACATCCAGAAGCACGGCGTGCAGGAGGTGACACTTGGCTTTGAAGGCAACCTCTCCTATGGAGACAATGAGAAGGACGAATAAGTATTGATCTTGCCTACAACGAAAAAGACATCCACTTTTAGGGCTAAATCGCCTTATAGGTGGATGTCTTTTCTTGTGTATGGCTATATAGCCTAAAATAAATGCGCTTTTCGCCGTGTAGCGTTGTATCTTGAAGAGCGTCTTAGATGCAACACACTGTGAGTCAACAATGTTTTCTCGATACAACCGTGTATCTTACGTTGTTTTATGCTACAATTTCCGTCTTAAACCGAGCCCGCACCGCTGCGAAGCGTCACAGAGATGGTTGTCAGACAGAGGCATTTGTCCTATGGCAACGAGTTGCTAAAGGACAATCGCCACAGTCTGCCAAGGTCCAAACACGTGAGGATTGCCAGTTCTTGCCCCCAAATGACCGAGGTTGCACTTCGGACATTTGTGGCTGCACCCTGTCAATGCACACGTCTGATGTTTGGACTGGCCATCTCGCAGACGCTTCACATCCCGCCCTTCTTCATGGACTTCTTATCCTCCTTTTATTATAATAAGGTAAGGGAATACAAACCTTGTGGGTTATATGGACGACACCTGCGGCTTGTTGGCAGCCCTCGACATGGATGGGTATTCCATGTTCACGTCGTACTTGTGCAGCACCCTGTATATGTTGCTCTTTCCCCGATAGCCGGTACGCTCCATTATCTCCTTCACGCTGTAGCCAGCCTTATACATATTGATGACCAGCTTATACCTCTTCAGTTTCTTGTCGTTGTACTCGTTGGAATACAACTCTGCTTCCAGGTCATCATGCGAGTTGCGGTCACGCTTGGCAAAGACCTGACAAATCAGGTCGAGCGTGTTCGCCGTCTTCTTCTCAGGGAAGAGCAGGTCGTGAGTGTCCAGTTCGTCATGCAGCGAAATGATGCGGATTTCCATCTTTGAGCAGTATTTGATGAAAAACACCATGTCGTTGAAGTTGCGGAACGCATTGTCAAACGACACCAGAACGGCACTGTCGCCTTTCTCCAGACTGTCAATGAACTTGTCCCATTCGGGCCTTCTTCTCCCTTTTGGGCTATCCACATGGATATTGCTGCAGCCACATTGCTTCATTCTCTCGCTTTGGCTCCATATATCCCCAATTAGGTGGGCAGTGTTTATATATCCGATATTATTCATATTGTCGATATTAATGGGTGATATTTCCTGCAAAGGTACAGCAAATAACCTTTATTTCAATAATGTATAGCAAAATAGCCTCATTTATTCAGATATTTTAGGCTTTGCGTCCAATATTGGTTCTATTTTTAGGATAAGTAGAACTAAAGCCCAACAAATTGGGTAAATGATAGTGTGTTAAGGAAAAGTCGATATAACTTTGCCATAAGATTTTCATCAAAACAAGTTCAGTCTATGGCAGAAAGCAAATTCGCATCCTGGATGCGCAGGAAAACAGAGGAACATGAATGTTCCCAGCAGAGACATTCGCGCGGCGTATGGACGGCATTACCTGTATTATCGGTATTACCCATATTATCCTTATTACTTGTATTACCCATATTGACGGGTTGCAGCTCATGTGGCGGCAAGGACATCCTCGACTTCCGGTCTCGGGAAGATGCCTTGAAGGTCTATAAAGACTACCTCGTGAAAGTACGCAAGACAGACCATACCAACACAGCTGGCTTCAGTACGCTGCTTCGCGAGTGGAAGGAGCTTAACGATACGGTGTACCGCTACCTTGCCAAGGACTCCGTCTTCACCAAGTACCACAACGAAGCCGGCGACTACTTTATCTATCATGACTCCATCCGCACTGAAATGCTTCGCCTCGCAGAGACCTGGCGATATGGCTATGGAGATGTGCTGCTCTTGAAGGAGCAGACCTGCACCTACAAAGAAGACAAGGAACTTCTGGAGGCTGTCAAGGTTGCCGAACCGTTCTTCACTTCCCTGGACAGTGTCGCCATCAGCATCTGCGACAAGACATCCATCTTGAAACGCTATCGCTATTTCCTTGCTGATGTCAAGACACGAGGCATCAACAGCAAAGACGAGCTGCTGGACTTCATCCGTCAGGAGGACTTCCTCTTCCGCACGTTCCTTGCCCACCTCTATGAAATGGACAAGGAACCCTTGGCAGACATCACCAAAGACACCGAGACCATCTGCCGCGACATCTTCATCGCTGCCCGCAACGGCAACATTGCCGCCAAAGACGTGGTGGTCTATATGTCCATGCGCACGGTGCGCCGCCTTTTGCAGAACTCCGTAGAGTGCGTGAACAACATCAACAGTCTTGAAATGAAAACCAAGGCTCAGGGCAACG
>CALZMB010000154.1 GCA_945788485.1 uncultured bacterium
GGCTTCTTTTCGGTTCAAATTGCAAGTCTCATCGGTCACGTAGCCCGCTACGCTCACTCTTCAACTTTCAATTTGTCCTCGAAAATAATCTCAAAATCTGACAAAGCTAATTTATAGAACCTACCTTTAGTGTGTGTGTGTTGCCACACCATATTTATTATTATGCGCTCCACGGAAAAGCCAGTGGGGCGCACAAAGTCATGTATCTCAGAGAGAGTTATAGAACTCTTTGTATTTGTCGAGGAAGTCTTCTCCGGGATAAGGCAGCATCGGTTTCTTTGCCTGCTGAATATATTCAGCCATTGTCTGGTCGTTGTTTTCTGCTATTTCAATGATACCGTCAGAATAGTCAACGGCGAGTTTCTGCAATTCCCGTATATCGAAATCGTCGTTGTATTTGCCGAGCATTTCGAGGTTGACATTCTTGAAGAGCAGGCTGTTTTTGAATTTCTCTCCTATTGTCCCTGTGATGTCTTTGTCGAAGAGGCTTGAAACAATCTTCACGTTCTGGAAGCACGGTTCTTCAGCGTATGCTTTCCTGATATAGAATGGCACGACGGACGCCATCCATCCGACACAGTGTATGACATCAGGTGTCCATCTGAGTTTCTTCACTGTTTCGAGCACGCCTCTCGCGAAGAAGACGGCTCTTTCTCCGTTGTCGTTGCACAGTTCTCCGTTGGTGTCGCGTTCGAGTCCTCTATGTATGAAGAAATCTTCGTTGTCGATGAAATACACCTGCACTCTGGAGACTGGAATTGAAGCCACTTTGATGATGAGCGGATGGTCTGTGCCGTTGATGATGATGTTCATTCCCGACAGTCTTATCACTTCGTGGAGTTGTCCTCTGCGTTCGTTGATGTTGCCCCATTTCGGCATGAATGTTCTAATCTCGCATCCGCTGCCTTGTATTTTTTCTGGGATGCGTTTTCCCATGAGCGACAGAGTGTTTTCCGCCACGTATGGTGCTGTCTCCGTATTGATGAAGAGGACTTTCTTGACTTGCATATAAATATATGAAATTATTTTTTATTATCTGATGAGTTGCCAACTTTCGGGGTTGCATTCAGCTCATCTTATTCTGTCGGCTGCCTTGATGAGGTTTTCGTCGTGTACGATGCCTCTTCTGGCGAGCCATAGCATGATGATGGCGAAGAAAGGCAGCGAGGCGGCGAATCCGTATTTGAATTCCATGCCTTCCGGACATAGCAGCGCGGCTGAGATGAAATAGTCGGCTATCCACAACAAGGCGACGAGAATGGCGATGTTGCAATAGCTTTTCTGTTTTTTGCGGTTATGGTAGTTGAAGACGTTCATCACCGTGACGACAGCATCCGCGACAAGGAGCATGAAGAGCGAGATGCCGGAGAAGTCCCATGTTCCAGTCTCTCCGTTGATGATGGAGATGTTGTACATTTCAGATGGAATGCCTATTGCAGTGGGCACAAAGGTCCCGATGGGGAGGCACGCGCATACTATCATAAATATGGCAGCGAGCAGCAGGTATATGGTTTGTATTCGCTGTATCATGCTTCAGAATTGTAGTGATGAAATTCAGGCATCTGATTATGTTCTTTTTTTGTTGTCTTGTCTCCGTGTCATTCAGCGGCTTTCACATCGCGCATCGGGTCGCGCCAGTAGATTTGTCCCTGTTCAAACTCTTCTGTAGCGAGCAGTGTCGGTTTCGGGAGTTTCTCGTAGTAGCGTGATATTTCTATTTGCTCTCTGTTCTCGAACACCTCTTCGAGCGAATCGTTGTATGAAGAGAACTCGGCGAGTTTTTTCTGCAGGTCCTGCTTTATTTCCGCGGCGATTTGGTTAGAGCGTTTAGCGATGATAGCCACCGATTCGTATATGTTTCCCGTATCGTTGCTCAGATCGACAATGTTTCTTGTGACGGTGTTTGTAGGTGCTTTTGATTTCTTGTAATCCATAATTTATGTCAGTGGTTTGTTGTTTTTATATTCTTGTTGTATAAGCTGTTGCAGTGTTTCATTCATTTGTCTCGCCAGTGTATTTTTTGCACACCGCGATATATTTCTCTGCCGTGTCTCTTTCTTTCGAATCAGGGTATTCGTTTATGAATCCGTAACATTCGTCCTCTGCGTTCTGGAATCGTTCCTGCCTGCGGCTTTCGATGCTGTGTACGGCGAGATAGTATTTGCTCTTCATGATGAGCAGCGCGAAGTCTTCGCGTTTGTCCATATAGGGATAGTCTTTCAGGGCGTTCTCAGCCGTTATGATGCACGCTTCGTAGTTAGAGCCTCCGCTGAGGCAGTTTCCGAAATACGTCCCGAGGTTGTAGTACAGCTTTGCGTTGTAGTATTCTTTCATGACGAGTTTGTCCTGCAGTTCAAGCATTCTCTCTTGCGCAGGCTGCCTGCGTTTCGACCTTGGGAAGATGTCGAGGAAGTCTTGGTATGCCTTTATCGCCGCGAGTGTAGGCGACTGGTCGAGACGTGGCTCCGGGGAGCTTTCATACAGGCTCTCCGCCACATAGAAGTATGCGCTCTCGGTGAATTGGCCTTTGGGATAAGAGGTGCAGCATTTGCGGAATGCGTCGCTTGCCGCTTCGAAGTCAGAGCTTCTGTAGAGCGACATGGCGTACATATACAACGATTCCTCCGCATTGTCGGTTCCCTTGTAGATTGTCACAAGTTCGCCCAACAGCGAGGCTGCCTGGGTGTATTTCCCCCTTGCAAAGCATTGTTTTGCAAATTCATACTTGTATTCGTGGTCGTTTGACTTATAGACAGCATTGAACTCGTTCGAACAACTGGCGAGCAAAAACGATACAAGTATGTAAACAGTAAGATTCTTCATTTTCAGTCTTTTTCGCGCCGGGCTGTGTCGCGTCCGCCGTGCAGACGCTGTTATGCCTTATACGCAAAATTTGATATTTCCCTGCAAAATTACTCATTTTTTTCCGTCTGTCAAAGCATCTTACATATTTTTTTATAATTCAGCCTCATTTATAACAAACATTTGAAAAAAAATGTGTAATTTTGCAGAACTTGTTGAATGACAATCAGGAAAAAGCCGGCAATATGGATAAATTCTCCCTCACATCAAGATACAAGCCTACAGGCGACCAGCCGGAGGCTATCGCACAACTCTCTGAAGGCGTGGCGCGCGGCGACCGTGCGCAGGTGCTTCTGGGCGTGACGGGCTCTGGCAAGACATTCACCATCGCCAATGTCATCGCCAACGTCAACCGCCCCACACTCATCCTGTCTCACAACAAGACGCTCGCCGCCCAGCTCTATGAGGAGATGAAGGGTTTCTTCCCCCGCAACGCAGTGGAATATTATGTGTCGTACTACGACTACTACCAGCCTGAGGCATACATGCCCTCTTCAGACACATATATCGAGAAGGACCTTGCCATCAACGAAGACATCGACCGCCTGCGTCTCTCCGCCGTGTCGTCGCTGCTCTCCGGGCGCCGCGACATCGTCGTGGTGGCTTCCGTGTCGTGCATCTACGGCATGGGCGGCCCGGCGGCGATGAAAGGTTCGGTCATCACGTTGCGTCGCGACACAGACATCGACCGCAACGAGCTGCTGCGCCGTCTTGTCGAAGCCCTCTACACTCGCAACGACATGGCGCTCGAACGCGGCTGTTTCCGTGTGAAAGGCGACACCATCGACATCGCGATGGCATACAGCGAGCGCATCCTGCGCGTCACGATGTGGGGCGACACGATAGAGAGCATCGAAGAGCTTGACGCTGTCACGCTGAAGCGTCTTGACAGCTTCGCCGAGTATCAGATTTTTCCTGCCAACATCTTCGTCACCTCTAAAGAGCAGACCGACATCGCCATACGCCAGATTCAGGACGACCTCCGCGAGCGCATCACATACTATGAGGAGATGGGCGACACGCTGCGGGCGCAGCGCATAAAAGAGCGCGTGGAGAACGACATGGAGATGATAAAAGAGCTTGGCCACTGCTCGGGCATCGAGAACTATTCGCGCTATTTCGACGGCCGCGAGGCTGGCGAGCGTCCCTACTGCCTGTTCGATTTCTTCCCGAAAGACGTGCTTGTCATCATCGACGAGAGCCATGCCTCCGTGCCGCAGCTCCACGCCATGTGGGGCAACGACCGCTCGCGCAAGCGCAACCTTGTAGAGTACGGGTTCCGTCTCCCCGCCGCTTTCGACAACCGTCCGCTGAAGTTCGAGGAGTTTGAGGCTCTCGCCCGTCAGGTCATCTATGTCTCCGCCACTCCTGCCCCTTACGAGCTTGAGCAGGCAGAAGGCGTTGTCGTCGAACAGATCATTCGCCCGACCGGACTGCTCGACCCCGAGATTCTCGTGCGCCCCACGCACAACCAGATAGACGACCTGCTGCACGAAATCGTGGTGCGTCAGGAGCGCCATGAGCGCACGCTCGTCATCACGCTGACGAAGCGTCTGGCAGAAGAGACGTCAGAATATCTCCTCAACCACGACATCCCGACGGCGTATATCCACTCTGACGTCGATACGCTCGACCGCATCAAGATTCTCAACGACCTGCGCGCCGGCACCTACGATGTCCTTGTGGGCGTCAACCTGCTCCGCGAAGGGCTCGACCTCCCCGAGGTCTCGCTCGTCGCCATTCTCGACGCTGACAAGGAAGGCTTCCTGCGCAACGCCCGCGGCATGACACAGATGGCAGGGCGCGCCGCCCGCAACGTCAACGGACTTGTCATCATGTATGCCGACACCGTCACCCGTTCGATGCAGGTCACCATCGACGAGACGGCACGCCGACGGCGGAAGCAGATGGCATACAACGAGGCGCACGGCATCATACCGCGGCAGATACAGAAAGCCATCAGCGACGGCGGCCTCGCCGCCATGCGGAAGCAGGAGTTCGACGCCGTCAAAGGCACCGCCCCGACATCACGCGCCTCACACTACGAGGATATGGCGAAGCGGAGCGAGATATACGTCGAGCCGACGGAGCGAAGATACCTCATGCCGGAAGACGGCGGCGGCATGGCAGCCGACGCAGCCCTTCCCGTCTATGGAAAAATGTCGAAAGAAGAGCTGCGGAAGTGCATCGAGCATACCACCGCCCTCATGCGCGAGGCGGCGAAGAACCTCGACTTCATCCAGGCGGCGCAATACAGAGACGAGCTGCTCATGCTCTCTTCGTACGAGAAAGAGGAATAGCAGTCCCCCGCCGGCTTGCCGGCAACCTTTCCTGCCGCATATCTGCAGACAAAGAGGCAGTCCCCCGCTGTTCAGGAAAAGCCATCCACGGCTTTTGCGACAGCAGGGGGCTGCCTCTCTCTTGTGCCTCTGAGAAGGCAAGAGGCACAGAAGGCGAAGCACATCCCGTACGGTATATGGAGGCGGGCAATGCCATTAGAGATGCGGCGGTGAGCCTCTGACGGGCGCGAACAGTGCTTCTTGTGGGCTTAAACAGTGCTTCTTGTGGGCTTAAACAGTGCTTCTTGTGATGTAAAAAAGACTTTCTTGGCTGTTTATGATTGCAGTCAAAAGTTCGTATGGTAGCAGTCAAAAGTTCGTATGGTAGCAGTCAAAAGTTCGTATGGTAGCAGTCAAAAGTTCGTATGGTAGCAGTCAAAAGTTCGTATGATTGCTGTCGTGTCTTTTCCTGATCTCACTAGACACTTTTTTCTTTCATTACCTGAATCAGTTTA
>CALZMB010000155.1 GCA_945788485.1 uncultured bacterium
TATGTCGTATATCTCCTGTGCGCACAGTTCAGCCATCTTCATGCGGCTTCCAGCTGAAAGGATGTCCTGATTGAGATGTCTGTACGGGTCGTCTGCAGCAGGTTTAGGAGCAGGGACGAAAGGAGCCGGTTCTGTCAGCTGTCTTGGCTCGGCATTTATGGCAAGCAGTATGTTGTCTGGCGAGAGATTGAACTGCTGGATGTTGCGCTTGTTGTCAATGTGCGCTGTAAAGATACGAGAAGAATCGGGTAGGGCACATGGGGACATCGAAACGCCGACGATGCGGTATTGTATGTTTTCTTCTTGTACTACCTGTTTTTTCAGAAAACGTTGTGTGTAGGCAGCGAGGTCGCCGGGCTTATAGCTCGTCTTTTCCACGAGCAGTGCTATACGCACGCCAGTCTTCGGCAGATGATAGCTTGTTTCTTGTGCTGTTGCGTTTGACGTGGCGAGAAAAGCGAATAGTGTTGAAAAGACGAATGATTTAATTAAGTTTGTGTGCATATTATTCATTGGATATTGATGCAGTAAAATGTTTCACGAATAAAGTTTCTTGAATGCAGCTGGCATAGCCTCTATGATGTCTGTTGCAATCAACGATTCCATGCCTTTCTCCTCGGCGGCGATATCTCCTGCGAGACCGTGGATGTATGCTCCGAGCAGTGTCGCTGTGGCTGTGTGGTATCCTCGTGCTATCAGTCCGGCGATTATTCCGGTCAGTACGTCTCCAGCTCCGGCCGTTGCCATGCCGGCATTGCCTGTAGAGTTGAATATGACTGTCCCGTCGGGATTGCATATTGCCGAATAGTGTCCTTTCAGAAGAATGTAGCATTTTATGCGTTGAGCCATCTCTCGTGCATGTGCGAGGCGTTCGAAGTCGCTGAAGCAGTCGTTGCCGTCCATTCGGTCGAACTCTTTCGGGTGGGGCGTTAGTACAGCACCTGCAGGAATCTGCTGCATCCAAGCAGCTCTTGTTGATAGAATATTCAGCGCATCTGCGTCAAGAACCGCGGGACACTCCGTCCGTTTCAGTTGTGCGAGCAGTGCTGTTGCAGTCTGGTTGCGTTGTCCCAGTCCTGGCCCTATCGCTACAGCGTCATATTGTGTGGTGTCTATCGATTCGGAGAAGCAACATTCTTCTTTGTCGAGATGTACGACCGCCTCAGGAACGGCTATCTGCATGATGTTGTAGTTGCAGTGCGGTATGTGTACAGTAACTTTTCCCGCTCCCGCTCTCAGACAAGCCTTCGCTGTCATTGTTGCTGCACCTCCCATGCCGTAGCTTCCGGCTATGATGAGGGCTTGTCCCATCGTGCCTTTGTGTGCGAAGTCGTTGCGTTGCTTGACGAGAGGCAGGATGTCACTCTCTTCAATCTCTGCAAACTGGCTGTCTGTCTGTTTCTGCCATTCTTCAGACAAGCCTATCGGCAGTACGGCTATCTCGCCGAGATATTGCTGGCAGTCTGCAAGATACATGCACAGTTTCTTGCTGTGGAGCGTGAGAGTGATGTCAGCACGTATGATGTTTGACGAGATGTTGTATGTGTTGTCTTCAGCAAGTAGTCCTGACGGCATGTCGATGCTTGCCACGCGGCAGTCAGACGAGTTTATATATTTTACGAGAGAAGCGAATCCTCCTGTGAGAGGTTTGTTCAGCCCCGAGCCGAAAAGTCCGTCTATTACCAGTGTTGCTTCGTTCAGTTCCGGCGGGTCGAACTCGTCAACAACCTCGACAAACCGTTTCATGTGCTTCGAGCTGCTCAGCCGTTGTTTGTTAGCGTAGCAGTCAGGGCTGAGGCTGTTCTTGACATTAAAGAGGAATGCCGTGACGCTGTATCCCTCTTCTGCCAGCATCCGTGCCACGGCGAGAGCGTCGCCTCCGTTGTTGCCAGGCCCTGCAAAGACGACAATGGGTGTTTCTGTCTGCCATCTCTGCATGACAGCCTTAGCAATCTCTCTTGCTGCACGTTCCATGAGGTCGATGGATGCGACAGGTTCGTGCTCTATCGTATATGAATCCAGTTCGTGTATCTGTTTGCTTGTAAAAATCTTCATTTTCTTTATAAAATATCGTCTGAGAGTGCAAAAATACAAAATTTATGCAAACAATGTAGCATTTTTCGACATATTTTTATTAATTTTGTGGCAAATTTGTGATTTACAACATTCTCAACCGAGCCAAATGTCAAAAATGAAAGAGATTCGGATAAAAGACAAGACTTTCCGTCTGTCGCTGCCAGAGGCAGAGATACTGTCTCGTATCAAAGATGTAGCGCAGCGCATCAGCAGTGACTACGAAGGCAGACAGCCGCTGTTCCTCGCGGTGCTTAACGGTTCGTTCATGTTTGCGAGCGACCTGATGAAAGAGATAAGCATCGACTGTGAGGTCAGTTTCGTCAAGCTCGCCTCTTATCAGGGCACGATGTCCACAGGCCGTGTCCACGAAGTGATAGGCGTCAGTGAAGACCTTCACGGCAGGGATGTCATCATCATCGAAGATATTGTCGAATCCGGACGTACGATGCACCAGATGCTCGATTCGTTGGCAAACAGGCATCCGGCGTCAGTGAAGATATGCACTTTGTTCTTCAAGCCATCTAAACTGCTCGAAGAGGTGAATGTAGATTATCCTGTCTTCGTCATACCTGACGATTTTATCGTCGGATATGGTTTGGATTACGACCAGTTAGGACGTAACCTCCGAGACATTTATACTATCGTTAATAGGTAAATAACAATATAGACACAAATAAAAAACGCCCCTAAGGTAAAAAGATGAAAAATATCGTAATATTTGGTGCCCCGGGTTCAGGCAAAGGGACACAGAGTGACAAGATCATCGAGGAATTCGGTGTTGAGCATATCTCTACAGGCGATGTGCTGCGTGCAGAAATCAAGGCAGGCACTGAACTCGGCAAAGTGGCGGCAGAATACATCAACGACGGCAATCTCGTGCCTGATGCGCTCATCGTAGATATTCTCGCGGCTACGCTCGACAGCAAAGGCAAAGACATCAAGGGCGTCATCTTCGACGGCTTCCCGCGCACAATAGCTCAGGCTGAGGCGTTCGATGAGATGCTACAGAAGCGTGGCGAGAGTGTCACTGTCGTTGTCGGATTGGAGGTTGACGACGAAGAACTCGTCAAGAGAATTGTGGCGCGCGGAAAGACGAGCGGCAGAGCTGACGACACCGAGGAGACGGCGAAGAAACGTCTCGCCACATACTACAGCCAGACGCTGCCTCTCAAAGACTACTATATCGCACAAGGAAAATACGCGAAAATCAATGGCGTAGGGTCTATTGACGACATCTATGCCAGCATTTCGGATGCCATCCGCAATGCTTGACAGTTTCAGAATTGGTGGTTGACCTGCTGAAAGGCTGGTCAACTATTCAACTTGTTATCATCATTCACTATGGAATCTAACTTCGTTGACTACGTAAAGATACAATGTCGGTCAGGCAAAGGCGGCAGGGGCTCCATGCACCTCCGTCATGTCAAATACAATCCCAACGGCGGTCCCGACGGCGGCGACGGCGGCAAAGGAGGCAGCATCATCCTCCGTGGCAACCATAACTACTGGACTCTTCTCCACCTGAAATATCAGAGACATTTCTTTGCTGAGCACGGAGGAAACGGAGGAAGGGACAAATGCCATGGCACAAACGGTAAGGACATTTATATTGATGTGCCATGCGGCACTGTAGTGTATAATGCCGAGACGGGGAAATATATCTGCGACGTCCTTTATGACGGTCAGGAAATCACGCTCCTCAAAGGCGGTCGCGGCGGATTGGGAAATTTCCAGTTCCGCACAGCAACCAATCAGGCTCCACGCTATGCACAGCCGGGAGAGCCGATGGAGGAGATGACAATCATCATGGAGCTGAAGCTGCTTGCTGATGTAGGACTTGTCGGACTGCCTAATGCCGGCAAGTCAACGCTGCTCAGCGCTGTCTCTTCTGCCCGTCCCAAGATAGCCAACTATCCTTTCACCACTCTCGAACCCTCTCTCGGCATCGTCTCCTATCACGACCATCAGTCGTTTGTCATGGCAGACATCCCCGGCATCATCGAGGGAGCTTCAGAGGGCAAAGGTCTCGGGCTGCGATTTCTCCGCCACATCGAGCGCAACTCGTTGCTCCTCTTCATGGTGCCCGGCGACACCGAGGATATCAAGGCGGAGTATGAGCTGCTGCTGCGAGAACTGGCGAATTTCAATCCAGAGATGCTTGACAAACACCGCGTTCTCGCAGTGACGAAATGTGACCTGCTCGATGATGAGCTTTGCGAGATGCTGAAAGAGACGCTGCCTGACGACATCCCTGTTGTCTTTATCTCGAGTGTCACGGGACAGGGTATCGACACGCTGAAAGACATTCTCTGGAAAGAGCTTAACGCTGAGAGCAACAAATTGCTGAACATCACGAAAGACGACACTCTTGTCCACCGCGACAAGGATATGTCCCGCTTCAATGCCGAGATGGCCGCTGAGGGTGAAGATGATGTCATCTTTGTCGAAGACGAAGATGTCGATGATGATATCGAACTCCTCGAAGACTACGAGATAGAAGATGTCTGACCTCACGCCCGTCCACGACGATACCCCCGTCTCTCCATTGTCTCCCTCTGCCATTGATACATGCAATCTGAAATGCCAGACAGCCAAATCATCATCCACGATATAGCGTCGCTCCGTTCCTCCGCCGCCAGCGCGGTTTCCTCGTTGCGTGCCGCCGCCTTCACCACATTGCGCCCCTTAGGGCGTGACATAGCGAAGGTGTGCGCTGTTCTTGGAGTGTCTGAAACGCGGTTCGCGCGTCCGCATCAAGTTCATGAAACAGCTGTCCTTCAGATTTCAGAAGATTTCTTACGTCTCTCTTCTTCTACGCGTACACTCTTGCTCGACGGCATAGATGCCGTGATATATGACGTTCGCGATGCATGCATCGGCATTTCAACCGCCGACTGCATACCTGTTGTCTGCTACGACCCCGTCCGTCATTGCGCGGCAGCCATCCATGCCGGATGGCGAGGCACACAGCAACGCATTGCAGAGACGGCGGTTTTGAAGATGACCCAAGCCTTCGGCAGTGAACCTCATCACCTCCGCTGCATCATCGGTCCTGGCATATCTTTAGAATCGTTCGAGGTTGGCGACGAGGTTTACGATGCCTTCGCAGGCTCAGGCTTTGATATGCGTCTTATTGCCGAACGTCGCCCTGTCATGTCTTGCCGCGCTGGCAGCTCTTCTGCCGCCTTGTCTTCTGCCGCAAATGTCCGGCAATCAGATGTTGTTGCAGAGCGGTGGCACATCGATTTGAAGAAATGCAACAAACTTCAGCTGATGCGTTGTGGCGTTGAAGAAGCTCACATTCTCGTTTCAGACATCGATACTATGACAGACCCGCGTTGTTTCAGTGCCCGGCGCGATGGCGCTTCAACAGGAAGAATGCTCACCGGCATACTGCTGCGATAGCCCCGCCGCTCTGTCATCCGACACCTTCGTTCCTGGTTCAACAAGTCATTCCTTGTTTATCTCTTTTCCTACCATCTGCCATTTTTATTCTTCCGGCGTCTCGCCAATATGTACCTGACACCTAAATATATATACCATTCTGATGATAAACTTACGCAAACTGCTCACAA
>CALZMB010000156.1 GCA_945788485.1 uncultured bacterium
TGACATATTCTTTATAGTATCCACTTATTAATCACTTGATAGTCAACTTTATTAATTACTTCCGAAAGTTGAGTCCTTTTATAAAATCAGAAATGACGCTCAACGCCTCTGCTTTCGCCGTCTCAAGGTCGTCGTTCACGATGACGACGTCGAAATCTTTAGCGAACGTCAGCTCGTAGGCTGCTTTCGCGAGCCGCTCTTCGATTACGTCGGGCGCGTCGGTGGCGCGTGCCGTGAGGCGGCGGCGCAGCTCCTCAACCGACGGCGGCTGTATGAAGATGCTGAGAGCCTGCGCCCCGTACTGCCGCTTGATGTTGCAGCCGCCCTTCACATCGACATCGAAGACGACGTTCTCGCCCGCCTCGGTCTGCTTCTCCACCTGCTGTTTCAGCGTGCCGTAGAATTTGTCGGCATACACCTCTTCGTATTCCACGAACTCTCCGCGGGCTATCTTGCCGCGGAAGGCGTCAGGGGTGAGGAAGAAGTATTCCACGCCGTCGCGTTCTGTCCCTCTCGGCTGGCGTGTGGTGCATGATATTGAGAAGTGCATGTTCAGTTCCGGATGCTCCGTCATCAGCCATTGCACGATGGTTGACTTTCCGCTGCCGCTTGGCGCGCTGAATATGAGAAGTTTGCCTTGTCGCATATCTTTCTGTCGTTGTTTCTTGTTAGTGCCTGTTTTCTGAAAAGGGAGTGCCTGTCATCACAATGCGTTCAGCACCTGCTCTTTTATCTGTTCCAGCTCGTCTTTCATCTTCACCACGATGTTCTGCATCTCGGCGTGGTTGCTCTTAGAGCCGGTGGTGTTTATCTCACGTCCCATCTCCTGTGCGATGAATCCCAGTTTCTTGCCAGTCGGCTCGTCGAGCAGCATAGTCTCGCGGAAATATTGCAGGTGGTTTGTCAGGCGCTGTTTCTCTTCAGAGATGTCGAGTTTCTCGATGTAGTAGATAAGCTCCTGCTCCAGCCGGTTCTTGTCATAATCGACGGCGAGGAGCTGTTCGAGCTGCTCTGTGATGCGCTGGCGTATCTTCTCCGTGCGCGCCTTCTCGTATTGCTCCAGTTCTTTCTGCAGCCTCTGTATGTTGTCTATCTTCTCAGTGAATTTCTGCTGCAGCGCCGCGCCTTCCTGCTTGCGGAAGTCAACTAATTGTCCGAGGGCCTCGTTTATAGCCTGCAGCGCCACCGCCCATTCGTCTTCGCTCAGCTCGTCTGTCTCTGTGCGGCTCATGACATCAGGCAGACGGAGCAGCGTGTTCCAGTCCATGGCGAGCGAGATGTCTTTGTGATAGGCTATCTCGTTTATCTGCTGATAGTAGTATTCAACCATGTCGGCATTGATGGTGCTGCTGTTGCCCGCGGCGTCGGTGTCGATCCATATCGCGAACTCCACTTTGCCGCGCTTCAGGACATCGGCTATGAGCTGGCGTATCTCCATCTCCTTCTCCCTGTAGAGGGGGGCGATGCGCGTGGTGAGGTCCAACGCCTTAGAGTTGAGCGACTTTATCTCTACGTTTATCTTCTTGCTGGCGAAAGCTGCTGTCGCTTTGCCAAAACCTGTCATTGACTGTATCATTTTCGTGGTTGTACGTTAAATTTATGCAAAAGTACAAATTTTCTGAGAAAAAAGTATTAAATTTGCACATAAATTAAATATTTATAGAATTTTCACGGTGTGCCCAGCCTTTGCGCCACTGTGAAACAAACCGAAAAGACATGTCTTGCATCCTGCATATCGAAACAAGCACCACGGTCTGTTCTGTCGCTGTGAGCGAAGACGGGCAGTGCATCTATCATGACGAAGACCGTACGGGCCAGAACCACAACGAGCGCATCGGCTCGTTTGTCGATGAGGCGTTGAGTTTCGCCGACAGCCACGCCATCCCGGTCGATGCCGTCGCTGTGTCGATGGGTCCCGGCTCATACACCGGCCTGCGCATAGGCGTGTCGATGGCGAAAGGCGTATGCTACGCCTTGAACATACCGCTCATCGCCGTCCCGACACTTGAGCTGCTTGCCGTCCCCGTGCTCTTGCGCCACGACGACCTGCCCGGCGACGCCGTCCTCTGCCCCATGCTCGACGCACGGCGGATGGAGGTCTATTCCGCTTTCTACGACCGCGCGCTGCACACGGAGAGAGAGATACGCGCCGAGGTGGTGGAAGAGGGGACATACGACGAGATTCTCTCCTCACGCCCCGTGTATTTCTTCGGCGACGGAGCAGAGAAATGCAAGGCTGTCATCAAGCATCCTAATGCGCATTTCATCGACGGCATACAACCGTTAGCGAAGAATATGTTCCCCATCGCCGAGAAGCGTCTCATGACACAGCAGACAGAAGACGTGGCGTATTTCGAACCTTTCTATCTCAAGGATTTTGTAGCCATAAAACCCAAGAAAGCCCTATGAACATCAACGGAATGGATTATAACACGCAGCGCGAGAAACTGCGTATGCCCGAGTATGGCAGAAGCATACACCTCATGGTGGAGCATTGCGTCGCCCTGCCCGACAGAGCCCAGCGGCAGGCGTGTGCAGAGAAGATAGTGAAAATCATGGAGTTGATGTTCCCCGCACTGCGCCAGCTGCCCGATTATAAACATCGGCTGTGGGACCATCTCGCCATCATCAGCAATTTCAGGCTCGACATCGACTATCCCTACGAGGTCACCACGGCAGATAAGATACAGCGCCGGCCGGAGCCTCTGCCCTACCCGAAACACCGCATCCCGGTCCGACACTACGGCAACCTCGTCTTCGAGACGCTCGAACACATCAAGTCCTTGCCCGAAGGCAAGGAGCGCGACGAACTCACACGTCTTGTCGCAAACCAGATGAAGCGCGACCTCGTCATGTACGGCAACGCGTCGCCCGACAACGAACGAATCATTTCAGACATCGCGAAGTTCACCGACGGACTGATACAGATCGACCCCAAGAAGTTCACGTTCGAGTTCATCGTCATTGACAAGAAACCTGAAGAAAAGGCAAAGAAGAAGAAAAAGAAGTAGATTGTTTCTTTCAGTTGACGAGTTGACAAGTAAACGAGTTAACGAGTTGTATGTATTGTCAACTCAAAATCTGTCAACAAAAAACTATCAACTCGTCAACTCGTTTCACTCGTCAACTAAAAACTATCAACTCGTCAACTCGTCAACTCGTTTCACTTGTCAACTAAAAAGAATCAACTCGTCAACTCGTTTACTTGTCAACTAAAAAGAATATGGATACATTCATCATAGAAGGCGGCAAGCCGTTGAGCGGCACCATCAAACCCCAAGGGGCGAAGAACGAGACGCTCCAGGTCGTCTGTGCCACACTCCTCACATCTGAGCCGGTGCGCATCTCGAACATTCCCGATATCCTTGATGTCAACAACCTCATCAGGTTGCTAACCGACATTGGCGTCAGAGTGACACGACATTCACGCAACGATTATACCTTTCAGGCTGACTGTCTGAACCTCGACTATCTTGAGAGCGACGACTTCATAAAGAAATGCGCCTCGCTCCGCGGCTCCGTGCTTATGATCGGCCCGCTGCTCGGACGCTTCCGCCGCGCTGTCGTGGCGAAACCCGGAGGAGACAAGATAGGACGCAGACGCCTCGACACACACTTCCTCGGATTCTCTAAACTCGGGGCTGAATTCCAGCACGTCACCGGAAGGAATGTCTATGAGCTGAAGGCTGATGTCCTGAAAGGAACATACATGCTTCTCGACGAAGCGTCAGTGACCGGAACGGCGAACATCATCATGGCTGCCGTACTGGCGGTTGGCGATACCACAATCTACAACGCAGCCTGCGAACCCTACATACAACAGCTCTGCCGTATGCTCAACGCAATGGGCGCACACATCGAAGGCATCGGCAGCAACCTCTTGCGCATAAAAGGTGTCAGCGAACTCCACGGATGCACACACCGCGTCTTGCCAGATATGATAGAGGTGGGCTCGTTCATCGGAATGTCTGCCATGGTAGGCAACGGAGTGCAGATAAAGGATGTGTCAATCGAGAATCTCGGCATCATACCCGACGCTTTCCGCCGCCTCGGCATCGAAGTGATAGAGATGGGCGACGACCTCTTCATCCCGCATCACGACACATACAACGTCGATTCGTTCATCGACGGCACAATCATGACGCTCTCTGACGCACCATGGCCCGGCTTGACGCCCGACCTGCTCAGCGTGCTGCTCGTCGTGGCGACACAAGCCAACGGCTCTGTACTCTTCCACCAGAAGATGTTCGAGTCACGCCTGTTCTTCGTGGATAAGCTGATAGACATGGGCGCGAACATCATACTCTGCGACCCGCACCGCGCCGTCGTCGTCGGACTGAACCACGCGCGCCGCCTCTCCGCCGGAAGAATGACATCGCCGGACATCAGAGCCGGCATAGCGCTGCTCATCGCCGCACTCTCCGCGCAAGGCACATCGCGCATCGCGAACATCGCGCAAATCGACCGCGGATACCAGGACATAGAACAACGACT
Source organism: uncultured bacterium (assembly GCA_945788485.1). Lineage (GTDB taxonomy): Bacteria > Bacteroidota > Bacteroidia > Bacteroidales > Bacteroidaceae > Prevotella. Next base: position 4,495 of record CALZMB010000156.1, read on the forward strand.
CAACGCCCTCGGCGCAAACATCACAAGACAATGATAAAAGACGACGACGTCTTCCGCATAGGGAAGATAGGTAAGGCACACGCACTGAAAGGCGAGCTGCAGATGCAAGTCGATGATGATGTCTTCGACAGAGTGGGGGCAGACTATGTAGTGCTCCGAATCGACGGCATACTCGTGCCCTTCTTCATCGAAGCCTGCCGCTTCAGAAGCGACGAGACGGCACTGATGAAATTCTGCGACATAGACACAGCCGACCAGGCACGCCGCCTGACAGGCTGCGAGGTGTTCTTCCCGAGGGCATTGGCAGAAGCCGACGAGCACGACCTGACATACGCCGAACTCGCAGGATACACCGTGAAGCTCGCCGACGGCAAGAAGACAGTGGGCGTCATACGTCATGTCGATGACACTACGGAGAACATACTCTTTGAACTCGACAACGGATTGCTCATACCCGCACCCGACGAGTTTATCGACGAAATAGACCAGGAGGCACACATTATTATAATGTCCCTCCCCCACGGGCTGCTCGAATTGTAAACCCGTCAACCCAAAAAACAAACCAATGAAACAACAGATATGTATTCTCGGCTCTACAGGCTCCATAGGCACACAAGCCCTTGAGGTCATCGCCGAGCATCCCGACCTCTATGAGGCATACTGCCTGACGGCATACAACCAGGTGGAGAAGCTCGCCGAACAGGCACGCCGCTTCAGCCCCGCCGCCGTCGTCATAGCCAACGAGGCGCACTACGACCGTCTCTGCTCCCTTCTCTCCGACTGTCCCGACATCAAGGTCTATGCCGGCGCGCAGGCCCTTTGCGAAGTCGTGCAGGCAGAACCCGTCGATGCCGTGCTCGCGGCAATGGTGGGCTTTGCAGGCTTGCAGCCTACCATACACGCCATCAGGGCGCACAAGAAAATCTGTCTTGCCAACAAAGAGACGCTTGTCGTGGCTGGTGAAATCATCATGAAGCTCGCGCAAGAGCATCACGCCCCAATCCTCCCCGTCGATTCTGAACACTCCGCCATCTTCCAAAGCCTCGTCGGAGACCACGACAACGAGATAGAGAAGCTGCTGCTCACTGCCTCCGGCGGACCGTTCCGCCACCACACAC
>CALZMB010000157.1 GCA_945788485.1 uncultured bacterium
CATCACAACATACTTTGCGCCAGCCTCGATGTGAGCCTGTGCCTTCTCCTGAGTGAGGAAGAGACCTGTTGATTCAACAACATACTCTGCTTCAACCTCGTTCCACTTCAAATCAGCAGGGTTGCGCTCTGCAGTTACACGAATCTCCTGACCGTTAACGATGAGCTTAGAGTTCTCAACGTCAGCCTCGATAGTGCCCTCGAACTGTCCGTGCATTGTGTCATACTTCAGCATGTAAGCAAGATAGTCAACTGGGCAAAGGTCATTGATACCTACTACCTGAATGTCATCGCGGTTCATTGAAGCGCGGAAAACGAAACGGCCAATACGACCGAAACCGTTAATACCAATTTTTGTCATTTTTGTTTTATTATTAAAAAGGTAATACCTGTATGATAATATATATTCCGTTTACCCGAAAACGTCATCTCTAAACACATAAGAATCTTCTGCATGTGAATATATTCCAATTTACATTAGAAACACACTTTTTGTGTCTGATTTGCACGTTTGCGTTGCAAAAGTACAAAAATTATTTGATATATAATAGAAAAACATATATTTTTTTTCAAAAACGTGAATAAATTGATATAAAATTACTATCTTTGTATCAAATTTGTAAACCGCACTAAGATTATTTAATGTTTGTTTACGATAATCGGACGGATTTTCCGCTTAATCATCTGTCAGGGTATTAATTATCTCAACTGTTCAATAACAAAATCATTCATCGCTATGAGTAAATTCATGCAAGAGTTCAAAGAGTTTGCAGTCAAGGGCAATGCCGTGGATATGGCTGTAGGTGTTATCATCGGTGGAGCCTTCGGTAAGATTGTCACTTCCATTGTAAATGATATCATTATGCCTCCAATAGGTTATGTCATTGGTGGCGTAAACTTCTCAGATCTGAAATACGAGTTGCCGAAAGCTGTTGTGCAGGGCGTTGAACTTGCGCCGGCTACAATCAACTACGGCACATTCATTCAGACCATCCTTGATTTCATCATTGTCGCATTCTGCGTCTTCATGATGGTAAAGGGCATCAACCGCCTGTCAAGAAAGAAGAAAGAAGAGCCTGCTGCTCCTGCTCCGGAGCCTGCTCCTTCAGCAGAAGAGAAACTGCTTGAAGAGATTCGTGACCTTCTGAAGAACAAGTGATTATATGCTCACAGCAAAGACGTTTCTTCATGTCTTTGTCGGTTTGGCATATCTGTAATATCATATCTAAGGGACAACGATGTCATCAGCGCATGGCATCGTTCGTCTTTGTGTGGAGACGCATGGTATCATGACATCATTTTCACTATCACGTTGAGATGTTTCCGGCGTTTTTCGCGTAACACATCATTTTCAGGATAATAAAACCGCGGCAGGCTTGCCATTGCATTATGACACTCTTGCCATCAACATTAATCATTTTCCAAACATCATGTTTAAGCCGAAACTTGTATCTTGTCTGAAATCATACGACAAGAAGACATTCACGTCAGACCTCATGGCAGGCATCATCGTAGGCATCGTTGCTCTGCCGCTTGCCATCGCCTTTGGCATTGCTTCGGGCGTCACGCCAGAGAAAGGAATCATCACCGCCATCGTTGCCGGCCTGCTCATTTCCGTCTTCGGAGGTTCGAAAGTACAGATAGGCGGTCCCACAGGAGCATTCATCATCATCATCTACGGCATCATCGAGCAATATGGCATGACTGGCCTGAGCATCGCCACGCTGATGGCGGGCATTTTCCTTGTCATGTTTGGCGTGCTGAGGTTAGGGACTATCATCCAGTATATCCCCTATCCTATCGTAGTCGGATTCACCTCAGGCATAGCAGTCACAATTTTCAGCACGCAGATGAAAGACTTCTTTGGCATGAGCATAGATAAGGTCCCAAGTGACTTTATCGAGAAATGGATATGCTATTTCGAGAATCTGGGCAGCATCGACCTTTGGACAGTTGCGATAGGCGTCGTCAGTCTTCTCACCATCGTCCTTCTGCCGAGAATCAACAAGAAGATTCCCGGCTCTCTCATCGCCATCATCCTCACCACAGTCTTGGCACTTGTGTTGAGAGAGTATGCCGGCATAACATCTATAGAAACCATCGGCGACCGTTTCTCTATCTCTGCCGAATTGCCAGACGCGAGTGTCCCGGAACTTTCTTGGTTGACTATAAAAGGCCTTGTGCAGCCTGCCATCACGATAGCTCTGTTGGGAGCAATAGAATCTCTCCTTTCAGCAACCGTCGCCGACGGTGTGATTGGCGACCGCCATCATTCGAACAACGAGCTTATAGGCCAGGGCATAGCAAACATCGTCACCCCGCTGTTTGGCGGCATACCGGCAACAGGAGCCATTGCCCGCACGATGACAAACATCAACAACGGCGGCAAGACGCCGGTAGCCGGCATCATTCATGCTGCCGTTCTGCTGCTGATATTCCTTTTCCTCATGCCTCTTGCACAATATATCCCGATGGCTTGTCTGGCAGGCATCCTTATTGTTGTCAGCTACAACATGTGCGGCATCCCGTCATTCCTCGGCATCCTGCGTAATCCGAAGTCAGACATCACAGTCTTGCTGGTCACTTTCTTTCTGACAATCATCTTTGACCTTACGGTTGCCATCGAAGTGGGCATAGTCATCGCTTGCCTTCTCTTCATGCGGCGCATGGCAGAAACGAGCGATGTGCATCTGGTTACAGACATCGACGTGGAAGAGGAGTCTGACCTTCAGTCGCAGCACGATGAGCATCTTGAGGTGCCATGCAACATTGAGGTTTACGAGATAAACGGCCCGTATTTCTTCGGCGCGGGCAACAAGGCAGAAGAGCTTATGACACGCTTCAGAGAGAAGCCTGACGTGCGCATCATCCGCATGAGACATGTACCGTTCATCGACTCAACCGGCATCCACAACTTGTCAAACATCTGTATCACATCAAAACAACAAGGCATCGACGTCGTCCTCTCAGGCGTCAACCCTAAGGTTCATGCTGTTTTGGAAAAAGCCCACTTCTACGACCTCATAGGCGAAGACCACATCTGCCCTCACATCGACATTGCGATTGAAAAGGCGAAAGAGCTGACAGTCGGCAGATAATCCTGCATTCTTTACATACAGACATAAAAAAGGTGTCCAAACAGATTTGTCTCAATTATGATATTATTCATCAATACATGACAAATCTGTTTGGACACCTTTTTTGGGGAGTTCAGTCAGAACACCTTTTTCTCCGTACAGGGTTCAGTCTTTGAGTTTTATAGCAGTGTAAAACGCCTTTGCCTTAATCCTACTCAAAGATTGGGTGTGTAGAGGTGTTGTTGGCATAGATGTGACTCATATTCTGATATCAATCATTGACAACTTCCTCAATTCCTATAGACGAGAATGGATAAGACCAAAGCAAAGTACACCCCTCCATCGGTGGCGAAGAGACTATCCTCGCACACAGAAAAATAGCAGCCAACGAACGAAGCATGAGCATAGTATAAAGCAGTGCACGAACATTTTGCCATACAAGGAATAGGAAGAGAAAACTCAACCGATGGGAGATTGACGCATATATATGTTTTCTTTGCTAAAAGAGAAACTGATTTTAGCAGACAAAGTGCTGACAGAAAGCCTAATAGTTTAATCTCCCAGTACCTTTGCACATGTCACATCGTACATGCATGTGTCCCATTAGAACAGATTTGCCACAGATTGAGCAGTATTTTTTACCTTGTCCATAATGTTCTGCTATTTTCATACCTGTACCACTGCACAATGAACACACCCGTGATTTCGTCGGTGTAGGACTGGAAGAGGAGCTACCTGCGTTTCCCGTATTTCCATTATGTACATACCCTCCTCCTACTCTCTCTGAAGAACGCTGTTTTGTCAAAGAGCATGTAGTGGCGTTACTTGGTGGTGCACAACGGGTATAGCGATAGACCATTCCGTCTGGAGAGTAAACCTTCAATGAGGATTTATCAGAGGAAAATTCAAATTTCGTGTTAGTACCCCAATTTGCCGAACCAACGTAAATATTTGGTGCATTGTTTTTGCGTTGAAGGTATCCTGTTCCTATTGAAACTCCTGACTTATCTGTTTCCATGCAAATTGCAGCTTGAAACGTAATAAACTGACCACCAGAGACCTTGATATTCTCGGTTCCGTTTTGCCCATAACTGTTAAGTTTGTAGTAATATGTTTGTGCTTTGATTGTGGTTGCAACCAACATCATCCCTATTACAAATATTAGCGATTTCATATAGTATTAGAATAAATCATCCAAACTTTGACGTTCAACAAATTGCTGTAAAGGAATACAAGTATAATACTTTGGATATCTGCTATCATAATTCTTTATCATCGTTTTATAATCAAGACTAAACGCATAACTTCCTCGAACACCGAAATAATAACTATCAGTGCATTTCGAAGTAGTGCATTTTGATGTTTTGTCTAAAATAATTAACCTACTAAAAATTGTTCTTTTGTTTAATTGATCTTTATCTATAAAATATTTTACTTTCTCATGAGGAATATCCGTTCTCGGAAATCCATTGGCATCATAGTTCCCACCATTCCATAAAATACCTTTATTAAAAGCATCAAGGTAGTAGTTGGTATTCTTGAACAAATTGTTTTTAAAATCCCATGCATCTGTACAATGAATCCAAAACTGGCCACTATTGTCCCTTACTATTACATACATCCAATCACCATTAGAAGAAAAATGGCCGAATTCTTTCGGATTTTTACCTGATGGAATATAATACCATATCTCCGCATGTGCTGACATTCCTATCAGCATCAACAATAGACATAATAAATACTTTTTCATAACTTGAAATAAAAAAGGCGTGTATCCATCCTATGACTTGCCTTCATATCTGGTTACCGCCAAGTGACCACACGCATAACAAGCACAGAATAGTCCACGCCTATATGCGTGAACATTCAGTCTGCCTGTTCTCATGCGTTGAATATTGGCGGTATTCGATATGAAGAGAACAAGAGCTAAAAGCTCAATATTTAAATATGTCCTTTATCAAGTTATAAGAACGGAAACGCCGAGTTAATAGTTTTGAGACTTTTGTCTCGTTTTAGTTTCTCTTAGGGGAGTTCATCCTGTGGCTCAGACCTCCTTTTACGTTTCTGTTTTTCTTTAATGTCTGTTTTTTAGTAATGACTTTTTATTTCAACAAAGTATTCTGTCAAATGTCCCCATTGCAGGGTGGTAGGAATGAATACGTGTTCCTACCTAAATTCTTCAACCATCGACATCAAGTCATAGTACATCAAGCGGGTGCTCAACGATGTTTCTGAGTTGATATGACGGTAGTCTTTCTCTTGTTGTTCTGCACTGAACACCACTTTGAAGCCATTTTGCTCATAAAACGCCATCGTTGATGGGGTGTTATATGCGTCAACAATTACAAATCGGCATCCTGTCTTATTTAGAGGCTCGATGAACCAGAGCTTAATAAAATCAAGAACATCACTGCCTATATGCTTTGAGCGGAATTCAGAAGAAACTCCCAACCTCGCCACTAATACCGCAGGATAGTCTTTCAAGGCTTTTGCGTGTGGTATGCCAGCCTCAATTTTCTTTCTGCGTGCATTAG
>CALZMB010000158.1 GCA_945788485.1 uncultured bacterium
ATGCTTTTCTGACGGCCCTTACGACGCTTGCCGCACCTTCGCACGTCACGCCGAACGCCATGCCTCCGTCTTTCACGTTGGGGCAAGAGATGTTCAGCTCGATGGCGTTGATGCGGCTGAGGGCATCAATGCGCCGGGCGCATTCCGCATAGTCGTCGGGCGACGAGCCGCTGACGTTGACGATGAACTGTGTGTCGATGTCTTTTATCGCCGGGTATATATTCTGGCAGAAATAGTCAACGCCTTTGTTCTGCAGGCCGACGCAGTTGAGCATGCCCTGCGGCGTCTCTGCCATGCGCGGATAGTCGTTGCCCTGGCGCGGGTTGAGGGTGGTGCCTTTCACTATTATGCCGCCGATTTCTTCAAGCGGCACGAAATCTGCGAACTCCACACCGTAGCCGAATGTGCCGCTGGCGGTCATCACGGGGTTTTTCAGTGCGAGGTTTCCTATATTGACGTTTAATTTTGACATGGGTTTTTCTTTTTTTTACAGACGGCAGTATGGTTGCTGACGTTCGTATCGTTCGTAACGTTCTTATCGTTCTTGCCGATGTTTTGTCATATATACAGTTTCTCGATATCAAACACGGGTCCGTCTTTGCATACGCAGACATTGCCTTCTGTCGTCTTCTCCACGCAGCAGAGGCAGGCTCCGAGGCCGCACGCCATCATATTCTCTAACGACACCTCGCAGCGCGTGCCGAGCTGGCGTGCCTTCTTCGCCACCGCCGCCATCATCGGCTTCGGTCCGCAGACGGCGATGCGGTCGAATGTCTCTGTCTGCCAGATGCTGTGGTCGGTGACGAAACCTTTCTCTCCGTCCGTCCCGTCTTCGGTTGTGGTGAGCGTCTGCCCGATGTTCCTGAACATGTCCATCCCGATGAGGTCGCCGGCTGTGCGAGCCCCGAGCAGGAAGACCGGCTCGCCGCCCAGTTCACGGATTTTCTTTCCGGCATAGAGCAGCGGGGCGACGCCCACGCCTCCGCCTACGAGCAGCGTGCGGCATTTCTCTATCGTGAAGCCGTTGCCCAGCGGGAAGACGATGTCTAACGTGTCGCCTGCCTTCAGTGTCGCGAGCGTCCGTGTGCCGTCGCCTACGACGGCGATGAGGAGCCACAGCTCTTTCCGCGCTTCATCTACATAGTGCACGGAGATGGGACGGCGCAAGAAAGTGGAGACGCTGTTCTCCACAAGAATCTCTACGAACTGTCCTGCTTTTATCTCCGGCAGAGGCTCTTCGAGAGCCAGTTTCACCAGCACGTGCTTCGCGCTGGGATGAGTGACTTCATTGACAAGAAGTCTTGACTGATATTTTTTCATATTCCGTTATAAGATCGTTCATTATTTCCGCCACGCTTTTTATCTCTGTTATGCCAGCCACTGCCTGTCCGATTTCTATCTCTCCGTCGATGACGTCGCCTTCGAAGATGCCGCGTTTTGTTGACTTGGGTCCGAGGATGGCTCGCAGCTCTTCAGCCGCCGCCCCTCTGTCCTCCGCCTCTTTTATGCGGTTGAAGAGGCTGTTCTTCGCCAGTCTCGACGGCGCGATCTTCTTCAGAGCCAGCATGGTGCCGTCCTCGCCCAGGCCGAGGCAGAACTTCTTGAACTCTTCTGCCGCCGAGCTCTCTTCGCTCACGGCGAACAGCGTGCCTATCTGCACGCCCTCAGCCCCGAGGCATTCAGCCGCGGCAATGGCAGCCCCCGACGCTATTCCGCCCGCCGCGATGATAGGCAGCGATGTCGCTTTCCGCACCTGCGGCACCAGCACCATCGTCGTCAGCTCCTCTCTGCCGTTATGTCCTCCGGCCTCAAAGCCTTCCGCCACGATGGCGTCAACGCCCGCCTCTTCGCATTTCTTGGCAAAGAGGCTGCTCGACACCACATGCGCCACCTTTATGCCGGCTTCGTGCAGCCGCGGCGTCAGCTTCTTCGGACTGCCCGCCGACGTGAAGACAATCTTCACGCCGTGACGTATCAGCATCTCAACCACGTTCTCCATCTCTGGATACATCAGCGGCAGATTCACGCCCCACGGCTTGTCGGTTGCGGACTTCATCTTCAGGATGTGTTCTTCCAATGTCTCGGGGTGCATGCTCCCGGCTCCCAGCAGTCCGAGACCGCCTGCATTGCTCACCGCAGCAGCCAAGCGCCAGCCGCTGCACCATACCATCCCGCCTGCGATGACAGGGTATCGGATGCCGAAAAGATCACATATTCTTGATGATTTCATGTTTTTTTTCTGTTGACAAGTTGATTCTTTTTGATACAAAAATACACATTTTCCCCCGTATATCGCGAGGTGGAGTATATTCTTTAACACGGATTAACGATTTCAGCGGCTTGGAAAATCATAGAGTTTTCGTTGGTTTACTGTTGCTGGATTCTCACGGATCAGGAATCACAACTTCAAATCAGAATCACGTCATCCCCCCTCAGTTATCAAAATATCATGTCCGCCGCCGTTCTTCTGACATCCTGCCATTCCCGGCTCCTCCTCCCCACCCTATCCGGCAGAAAAAGCCACAGCCGTAAAGGACAGCTTTCGCACACTGTCTTTTACGGCTGAATTTCAGTTGATTGCGCTATATGGTTGCTTATTCTGTTCAACGTCCGCAGGCTGCTTGAATGTGATAGTTCTCATGACATGAATGATGATTCATGACTATACATGTTTCGCTTCTGATTTTGAATCTGTTTCTGATATTCACGTCAGTCACTCTCCTCTGACATAATCCACGAACGAGAAGTCGTGGGCATGGCGGTCGTCGGCGTGATGGTCTTCGCGCCATACCTCGCGCCATGCGCTGTAGTCGGGGAAGAACGCGTCGGCGGCAGACGGCGTGTCGCACACCTCAGTGAGACAAAGGCGGCCGGCAAGCGGCATGGCTGCCTCATAGACCTGCGCGCCGCCTATGACATACACGTCGGCATCGGCGGCACACGAGGCGAGGGCGGCATCAAGTGTGGGATAGACATCGCACCCTGGCAGCTCGGTCAGCCTTGTGCTCAGCACGACATTACGGCGGTTGGGCAGCGCGCCTTTCGGAAGCGACAGGTATGTGTTGCGTCCCATGATGATGGTGTTGCCGGTGGTGAGCGACTTGAAACGTTTCAAATCGTCGGGCAGCCAATAGATGAGCTTGTTCTCGTTGCCTATCGCGCGGTTCTGCGCCACTGCTGCTATGATATTGATTTGCATAAGTTTAGGATGGGAAAATGAATGTTTCGGTTCTGAATAACGAAGAAACGGAATGCTTCTGCCGCGGCAAGTGAACGTGCAGTTGCACTGTCTTCGTGTGCAAAGTTAATAAGTTTTTCTTAATAAACAAAAAAAGCGAACTTGTTTATTGGGTGATAACAGATTTTATTTGTAACTTTGCAACATATATGCGCAAAACCAACACAGCGCGTCTGGGCACATACGACAGAAAACCGACATACAACAATTCTATATGAAAATGAGACATACGATAACACTGATGCTGATGCTTTTGATAGCATCAACATCTGCACAGGCTGCAAAAATCATTGCCAAATCGTTCAAAACCACTCTTGCCGACGGCAGGACCGTCGTTGTCACGCCACGCGGCGACGAGTTCGGGGTATGCTATTTCACTGATGCCGGCGAGCCGGTGGTGTACGCCAACGGCGCATGGCGTGTGGCAGAGGCAGCAGAGATGAACGCCGCAAACTCAAGGATGCTCAGCCTCAGGGCGAAGAGCGCGCCGCAACTGCCAGTGTCGAGCAATTACTTCCCGCACTCCGGCACGCCGAAAGCACTCGTGCTCATGGTGGAGTTCGCCGACAAGAAATTCACTTACTCTCACGCGGAGATAGACAAATGGCTCAACGGGACAGACTATCAGACAGAGGATAAGTATGCCAGCTACAGCTCAGTGGCACAATATTTCAACGACAGCAGCAACGGGAAATTCCGCCCCGTGTTCGACCTGAAAGGTCCATACACCTTGCCGAAGAACGTGAAATACTACGGACAGAACTCCACGACGACAGACTCGGACATGTCCGAGAGACTGACAGAGATGCTGACAGAGGCGTGCAAATTGGCTCATGATGCGGGCGTGAACTTCAAGGACTATGACGCTGACGGCGACGGCAGGGTGGATCTCATTTACATCATCTACGCCGGCTTCGGCGAGCACATCTACAACCCGGGCGAGGACGGCAGGAACACCAACGCCGACTATCTGTGGCCTATGACCAGCACATACACCGGCGTGAGATACGACGGTGTCTCCTCCTACCTCTACGGCATCAGCAACGAGCTTCTGGGCTTCGAAGGAATTGCGGCAGCAATGGAATGGGAGAAAGACAAACTGAGCGGCATCGGCGTCTTCATACACGAGATGGGACACACGCTCGGCTTGCCAGATGTCTATCCGACGGTGACGTGGAGCGACCTGACATGGTACGACGACCAGTCGATGGAATCATGGGACATCATGGACAACGGGCAGAACCTGAACAACACAGTATGCCCCATACCATACAGCGCATGGGAACGCGAGTGGATGGGATGGGACACCATCGAGGAACTGACAGAATCGGGAGACTACACAGTCAAGACTCTCGCGTCGGGTGGCAAGGCTTACAAAATCATCAACCCCAACGACGCGACCGGCAACGAGTTCTATGTCCTGGAAAACCTGCCTACGGGGGATGCATCCGGCTGGTACAAAAGCGTGCCGAACAGCGGCCTGCTCGTCACGCACATAAACTACAGCAGCAAATACTTCGAGAATTTCGGCTGTCCGAACAACGTACACGGCAGCCCGAGATGGACCATCATCCCCGCAAACGGGAAGCTATACACATCGTACAGGTCGCAGCTGAGTCAATCGTCGCCCGACTACAAGACTGCCAAGGAGCTGAAAGAGAACATGAAGGGCAATGTGTATCCGGGATTGCAGAATGTCACATCGCTGTCTGTATGGAAAGAATACAACCCCACGATGAAGGTGACGCTCAACGACATAACACAGGTTGACGCCAACACCGTGACGTTCAAAGCCGTCATGGGCAGCACGGGAATAAATGCGCCAGAGAGCAACGCCGGCGAAACAGGCAACAACAGGATATACAACCTCAGCGGCGTCTGCGTCGGCAACGACACGGAGAAACTGCCGAAGGGAGTGTATGTGCGCGACGGACGCAAGTTTGTCGTGCAGTGACATGACGGCGGACCCTCCGCAAGAGACACTTAGCCAACAGACTGGCAACACTTATAGAAACCCTTTCCGACCAATATGAGACGCTTATACATCGTTTTGCTCCTCTTCGCCCTCGCATTGCAGGGCTTTTCCACAGACTACGACAAGATGTGGAAGAAGGCGGAGACTGCCATAAACAAGGACATGCCGGGAGACGTGGCAGAAATGCTAAGCGAGATAGCGGCACAAGCCGGACGCGAAGGGAACTATGACGAGCTGCTTGCGGCTCAGACATTGAGACTGAAGATAATAGCCGATGTGACACCGGATTCATTGACGATGTCCTTGGCACGCCTCATGGCCACGGCACTGAAGGCGGAGAATGACATGGCGGAAAAGAGCAATGGCGTAAGGGCTCGGCATGATGCAAAG
>CALZMB010000159.1 GCA_945788485.1 uncultured bacterium
GCGAAAATATCGATAAAGTTGAAGAAATTGGTATTGAATATTCAAAACAATCTGCACAGGTCTGATGCGTTTTCCGCCTAAGGACAGGACATATTGTATCGGCTCGTAGAGAGAGTAGGGCTTACGCTCGTATCGTGTAGCGGAAATGGTGTCGTTGATGACTTTAAGAAGTTCTTCTGATGTTCTCATTATTAGTGTTTTTTAGTTGACGAGTAAACGAGTTGACAAGTTGACGAGTTGATTGTATTCGAGTGGTGAGTTTTGACGAGTTGACGAGGTTTTCACGACAACAGAGACAACGGGGACAACATAAATCGTACATTGTAAATTATAAATTGCTGAATCTTGTCAACTTTAAAAATGTGTCTTCACATCGCGAATACGACTGGCACAGTTACCATCGAGCGGCATGGTTTCCCTTTGTCGGAAGCGGGCTTCCATTTTGGCATGATGCGCATCACTCTCAACACTTCCGCGTCGAGGGCGGTGTGTGTCTGCTGTTTGAAAGTGATGTTTGTCACCGTTCCGTCTTTCTCCACGACAAAAGAGACGATGACAGTCCCTTGTTCTTTCTTGTTCAAAGACTTTGATGGATATTTCAATGCGAGAGTGAGCCATTTCGCGAACTCGGACATGCCGCCCGGAAAATCGGGCAACCCTTCGAGCGTGCTCAACGGAATCTCTTTTCCGGCATCGTCAAGGAGAGGCTCCGGCAGCGGCTCCGCATCTTCGGGCAGCATGGCCTCGTCGTCTGTCTCGCCGGGTTTGAACTCAATGCTGTTCTTCAGTTCCTGAAGCTCAGCCCTCATCTCCTGCATGTCGTCGATCTTGTTTATCTGGTCGGCGGACTGCTTTTTCTCGTCGGGAGCAGGCACAAAGCCGTCATCCTTCACGATGTCCGGCATCAGTTCCATGTCAATCTCCACATCATCGTCTAACGCTTCAAGAATCTTCGACGTGATGTTGAACGACTTGAAGTTAAGGATGAGAAGGAAAACGCCTACGACAACGAGCAGAGACAGGACGAACAGTCTCGGCCGCAGCCTCTCGATGTCAGCTTCGTATGTCTTATGCTCAATCAAATTATAAAATATCTAAAATTATATGCGTATAAACTTAATCTCGATACAAAATTAATTCCGTTTTTTGAAAAAATGAGTAACTTTGCGTGGAATTTTAGATTATTTATATGAAGAAATGTATTTTTATCTGTTTGTTATCATTTTTCTCTGTCTTATCGATGGCGCAGAATGACAGCCAGACATCATATAACTTCCTCCGACTTCCATTAAGTGCCCATGCAGCCGCACTTGGCGGCGAGAACGTCACAATGCCCGACGACGATGTCATGATGATGTTCCACAACCCCGCGTTGATAACCGGCACATCTGTCGGCACGCTCGGTCTTCAATACATGAACTATATGAGCGGGTGCAACAACGTGTCGGCGGCGTACAACATGCTTTTCAAGGAGAAATGGAATGTCGGAGTCGGCGTTGACTATATGGGCTACGGCTCTATCCGCCAGACGGATGGCGGCAACAACGACTTGGGCACATACAGCGCGACGGAAATGGCGTTCTACGGCACGCTCGGCTACGAACTGGCAAAGAACCTTGCCGGAGGCATCAGCCTGAAATATGTCTATGGGAACATAGCGTCGTACAGCTCAATGGCAGTCGCCGTGGATCTCGGGCTGAATTATTATCTTCCGGAATCAGAATGGTCGTTCGGCTTTGCCGTGAAGAATCTCGGAGGACAGATCATGGCATACGACGAGAATTTCGAGGCGCTTCCTCTCGATGTGCAGCTCGGCGTGTCAAAACGTTTGATTGGCTCTCCCGTCAGGCTGTCAGCAACGTTGTCAGACCTCAATCATCTCGACTACAAATTCCTGAACCACCTCTGTCTTGCCGCGGAGTTCATCATCTCGAACGAGATATATGTCGGCGGAGGCTACAACTTCAGAAGAGCGGACGAGATGAAGGTGCAGGAAGGCTCTGAGGGACTGTCGTCGCGTGGCGCAGGACTGTCATTCGGCGGCGGCATCAATCTCGAAAAGATAAAAATCAATCTTGCGTACAGCAAACTGCATGTCTCTAACGCAAGCCTTATTGCAAACCTTGCATATACGTTCTGATAAAAGTTGACAAGTTGGTTGTTTTAGTTGACGAGTTAATTGCCCTGTCATCTCAAAACTCACCACTCGAATACTATCAACTTGTTTACTTGTCAACTTGTTTACTTGTCAACTAAAAACAATAATTATCATCGAAAATGAAAAAGATTACGATAGCCATTGACGGACATTCGTCTTGCGGGAAAAGCACGATGGCAAAACAGCTTGCCAAAGACCTCGGATATATCTACGTCGATACCGGCGCAATGTACCGCGCCGTCACATTGTTCAGCATGCAGAACGGGTATATCTCAAACGAACGCAGCATAGACGAAGCACGTCTGCAAAAAGCATTGCCCGACATTGACATCTCTTTCGCCTATCATGAGAAATACCACCGCCCGGTTGTCCATCTCAACGGGAAATGCGTCGAAGAGGAAATTCGCGGCATAGAGGTCAGCCGTTATGTCAGCCTTATCGCGGCCTTGCCGTTTGTACGCACCGCTATGGTAGAGAAACAACGGGAGATGGGCAAAGCGAAAGGTATTGTCATGGACGGCCGCGACATCGGCACAACGGTCTTCCCCGACGCAGAACTGAAACTCTTCGTCACCGCGTCAGCCGAAGTGAGGGCACAGAGGAGATACGACGAACTCATCGACCGCAAGATGCCTGCCGACTATGACGAGATTCTCGCCAACGTGAAAGAGCGCGACTACATCGATTCGCACAGAGAGGTCTCTCCGCTGCGCATGGCAGACGACGCTGTCTTGCTCGACAACAGCGAGATGACACGCGAAGAACAACAGCAATGGCTGATGCAGATCGTAAATGACATACTGAATAAATGAATATACACAACAGAAAACTCATCTTCCTCGTCGCTCCCGTCATGCTCTCTCTCGCCATGGTGTTGGCCTCTTGTAGAGCGGAAGAAACGGCAGCAGCGGGGAAACCGATGAAACACTCGCGGCTGCTGACATTGAGCAGCGCCGAAGGCTATCACATTGCAGAGATACGGAACCCGTGGGACAGCACGGAGATTCTGCAACGGCTCATCCTTGCGGAAAAGACAACGGAAACACAGCTGCCAAAAGGCACGGTGGTGAGAATCCCTCTTGCGCAATCGCTTGTCATGAGCAGCGTCCACTGCAGTCTGCTTGAAGAACTCGGGCGCGTAGAGAGCATCAGCGCTGTCTGCGACGCAGAATATATAAATTCAGAAGTCATCAGACAACGCGTCGAAGAAAAGAAGATTCAAGACTGTGGCAGTTCAATGGCTCCGTCTGTCGAGCATATTGCAAGTGTCAACCCTGATGCCATACTCATCTCCCCATACGAGAATATCGACAACGGGAAAATCGAACGTCTCGGATGTCCTGTCATACAATGCGCGGACTATATGGAGCCGTCTCCGCTCGGCAGGGCAGAATGGATAAGATTCTACGGACTGCTGTTCGGGCAGCAGGAGAAAGCAGACAGCATCTTCTGCGCTGCAGAAGAACGATACCTTGCCATCAAGGCCATGACGGACACCCTGTCAAACCGTCCCGTCGTCATGTCTGACATGAGATACGGACAGGTATGGTATGTGCCTTCAGATTCAAGCACCGTAGGACAGCTATATCATGATGCCGGGGCAAGAAACGCTTTCGCTGAATTTTCAGACAGCAAAGGCAGCATAGCCCTCTCTCCCGAACAAGTGCTGAAAACCGCACACGATGCCGACATCTGGCTGATAAAGACAGACAAAGACGTAAGCATGGCGACGCTCGCTGAGAGCGACAATATCTACAAGCAGTTTCTCACTTACCGCGACCGCAACATCTTCGTATGCAACACGATAACATCAAGGTTCTACGAGAGAGAGCCGTTCCATCCCGAGCTGCTGCTGCTTGATTTTGTGCGTATCTTCCATCCGGAACTGAACATCGAAGGTGACAATTCTTTCTATCACAAGATAAATGAAAAATAGGGTAGGGCATATTCTTCCTCTCCTCGTCCTGCTCTTCTTCGCAAACATTTTCTTCGGATCTGTATCTCTGAGCATCGGCGAGACTTTGGCAGCGCTGACAGGAGACGGCAGCGACACTGTCGCTTCATACATCATTCTTCAATGCCGTCTGCCACAGGCGCTGACAGCCTTGTTTGCCGGCGCCGCCTTGTCTGTCTCCGGACTGTTGCTGCAAACCCTCTTCCACAACCCGTTGGCAGGACCGTCTGTGCTTGGCATCAACAGCGGCGCAAGTCTCGGCGTCGCCATAGTCATCATGACGATGGCAGGCGTTTCAGCATCTGCCTCCGCTGCTGCTGCATTTTATGTCATCCTTGTTCTCGCCGCCATGGCAGGAGCACTCGGCGTGACCATACTGCTCCTCATCTTGTCGAACATAATCCGCAACAACCTGATACTGCTTATCACCGGCATGATGATAAGCTACATAATATCCTCAATCATAACGCTTATCACATTTTCCGCGGCAGACAGCGGCGTGAAGAACTATGTCGTATGGGGCATGGGAGACTATTCGCTTGTCTCCGCCTCACAACTGCCATGGCTGATAAGCGTGGTAACGCTCATCGTCGTGCTCTGCCTGCCTTTATGCAAATCTCTGAATGCCTTCCAGTTAGGCAGTCAATATGCCAAAAATCTCGGCATCTCTGTCAATTTCCTGCGTTCAGCCACACTCTTGATAACGGGCATCCTGACAGCCATCGTGACAGCATTCTGCGGCCCGGTATCGTTCATCGGACTGGCAGTGCCGCATATCTCGCGCCTCATCTTGAAGAGCGAGAATTTTCCAAGACTGTTCCTGCACACTGTAGTTCTCGGCTCAACAGTGTCGTTGCTATGCAATCTGATGACAACAGCCTTCACCGCAACGCCGCTGCCGCTCGCTGCCGTGACGCCCCTCATCGGCGCGCCCGTCATTCTCTGGGTTCTGTTCGGAAAGAAAAATTCAAGGTGATTCATCTTTACTTTCATCGTGATAAACAGGAGATAAAGTATCAGGCAATAAATTGTACAGTTATATACAAAACAATACAAAAAAATTAAAAATGATTAAAAACATACACTTGTGAAGAAAAAAGTTATTATCTTTGCAATGTGTTTTTCATGGTATTAGATTATTAAGGTTATGAGGATTGGATGTCGTGAGACATTCAATCCTTTTATCATTTAAAATTCATCCGTCATTTCACATTTCACTTATCAATTATTATCGTCTTTTGTTTTATTGTTTGACACATGATATTATTATTTGCAGAATACCCTATTTAACATAATTGTAATTCTTGCAGAATTATATCAACAGATATATGATTGTATATTTTACGCCTAACCAATCACAGCTGATTAAGATAGCACAGATGAAACATAGTTGGATGATGAACTGACAATTTGATTTT
>CALZMB010000160.1 GCA_945788485.1 uncultured bacterium
AGACCGTCATCATCCTCATCTTCCTTGCCGGGGTGTGGGCAGGGAGAAGAAGCAGGTTCCTTTGGGCCGCCATGTCCTTCTTCGCCATGGACATGGCGTTGCATCTCGGGCTCGGGTTCGGCATAAACGAGATATACATCATGTCGCCGCACTATCTCTTCGTCCTCCCTATAGCCGCCGCCTTCCTGCTTAAGCGCATGCACGACAGACACACCCGAAAGCAATGGCAGGCAGCCCTTTATACCGCAGTTGGCTGCGCTACGCTATGGTGCTGGACAACAAACCTGTGGCTCATAACAAGATATATGGTCTTTTAGTTGACAAGGAGTTTACCTCCCTTCAGTCAGTGGGTCCAGAGGACAAATCTCCTTGAGCTTGCGAAAAAACAAGTTGACGAGTTGACAAGTTGATAGTACCGTCAGTTCAAAACCCGCTACTCAAACACCATCAACCCGTCAACTTGTCAACCCGTCAACTTGTTTACTTAAAAGAAAATCATTAAAACAATGCTACCATTCTTGAAGCGACATAAAGAGGAGACGCTGCTGTTCTTCATCGGCATGCTCGTCGTCACGACATTCAATGCCATGATGCTGTGCTACAACTACGAGGCATGGGTCAATCCGAAGGTCGGTTTCTGGACTGCATTCTCCTCAAAGTTCGAGGTCTCCGGCTTCGACTGCTTCACATATATCATCATCAGCAAGTGGCGGCCGCTTTATGTCCTCTCGCGCCATCCCCTCCTCGCCATGATGGTATGGCCGCTGTCTCAGCTCAATGTCCTGCTTCGCGACATCACGGGCATCAACTGCACTATACACATCGTCGCCGCCGTATGGGGCATGGCGAGCCTCTGCTCATGGATGCTGTTCTATCATCTCATGCGCCGCACTATGTCACTGCGCTTCTCTGAGAGCCTCCTCCTCACCCTCTTCTTCTTCTCCTTCTCGCACGTCATGCTCACCCTCTTCACCCCCGACCACATGACGCTGACGCTCCCCATCCTCCTCATCGCCGTCATCCTCGCAGCGCGCGCCGTCAGGCGGGGCACACTCATGCCCTGGTGGCAGACGATGCTCCTCTGCTTCGTCTCCACCGGCATCACCACCACCAACTGCGTGAAAATCTACCTCGCCGACCTCTTCGCCTCATGGCGACGATGCAGCTTTCGAGAATGGCTGCGCCGTTCCCTCGCCTATCTCATACCCCTCGCGCTCATCACCGCCGCATACATCTGGCAGACACACACCACACAGAAAGAAGAAGAGCGCTATGCCGAAAACATCATAACCAAACGGTCGGCGAGAGACAGCGTCTTCGCCGAGATGATACAACAGTCGTTAGAGAAGACCAAAGAGGTTCACAGCAGCCAGATTATCGACATCGACGGACTGACAAACACCGAATACCACATCGACCGCCTCCCCTCGCTCTTCGAAAACGTCTTCGGCGAAGGCTTCATCCTCCACGAGACGTGTACGCTGAAGGATGCCAACCGCCACCGTCCTGTCCTCATCCGCTATACCAACCCCGTCAACTACGTCTTCGAGGCAATCCTCCTGCTCCTCTTCATCATCGGGATATGGCATGGCAGACGCAACCGCATAGTATGGATGACACTCTCGATGTTCCTCTTCGACATGTTCCTGCACGTCGGCATGAACTTCGCCTCAGCTGATGTATATATAATGACAGCACATTGGGCATTCGTCATCCCCATCTGCATAGCCTGCACACTGAAAAGCGGGGGCAGCCGCGTCCGCACCGCCACGCTCGCAGCCGTTCTCGTGCTCACCATGTATATGTGGATTCACAACACATATCTCACGGCAGAACACCTGCTGAAACTAAATCTCTAAGTTTTAGTTGACGAGTTGACAACTTAAAAAAAATATTATGCCATCTGTCACCATCCTCGTGCCCATATACAACGTGGCGGCATACATCGCCGAGTGCGCCGCCTCGCTCTTCTCGCAGAGCTACGCCGACATAGAATATATCTTCTGCGACGACTGCTCTCCCGACAACTCCGTCGCCATCCTCAGCGACGTCCTCACGCGCTATCCCCATCGCGCCCCTCACGTCACCGTGCTCCGCAATATGGAAAACAAGGGCCTCGGCGGCTCACGCCTTCATCTCATACAACACGTCACGACGCCCTATTTCATCCATGCAGACAGCGATGACATCCTTCCTCCTGATGCCGTCGCCACTCTCGTCGAAGCCATAGAGCGCACAGGTGCCGACTACGTTGAAGGCGCATACACGGAATACTACCGCGGCAGTCACTCTGCGCCCTTCCGTCCCTTCCACGGGACAGAGGCTGCCTACCGCCGCCGCGTCCTCTGCCAGAACATCGTCGGCAACCACGTCTGGGGGAAGATCTACCGCAACTCCGTCCTCACCCTCGTCCCTCAGCCCTTCATCCCCGGCATCGACTACGCCGAAGACCTCTGCTTCAACGCACGCCTCGCCGCCGTCGCCACGCGCGCCTCTATCGACAACGTCGTCTATCATTACCGTACAGACAACATCACATCCTACACGAAGAACATCTCGCGCCGCAGCGTCCTCTCCTACGTTAGGGCGTCAGACACCATCTACAGGTTCTACCTTTCCCGCCACGACATCCCCCTCTCGCTCGAGATTGGCATCCTCAACGTCTATCGCGAGTGCCAGCGCAACACCGTGCCGCTCTCCGATGCCGACGCCCTCCTCTCCTACACCCCCCACAGCGTCATAACGCACATCACCCGATGTCTGCTGCGGTCGCGCGGCATAGCCTACACCATCGGCGACATCCTCTATCGCGTCGCACGCCTGCTCTGCTCACGGTTCTGAGGCAAGCCTCACCGACACCAGCCGCACGCCATCACACTCTTTCACGCACCCGCCTTCATACAATGCAAGATACACTCAAACAACGCACAGCAAAGGGCCTCGTCTGGAGCGGCACGCTAAGCATTGCCACACAGGTTCTCAATCTCATCATCGGCATCTTCCTCGGTCGGCTGCTCACCTCATCCGACTACGGCGTCGTCGGCGTGCTCACCATCTTCACCGCCATCGCCTCCGACCTGCAAAGCTCCGGCTTCACCCAAGCCCTCGTCAACCAGGCACATACTGACCGCCGCCACTACAACGCCGTCTTCACCTTCAACGTCGTCGTCAGTCTCCTGATGTATGCCGCTCTATATCTCTCCGCCCCCCTCATCGCCCGCTTCTTCCGCCAAGATTGTCTCACCAGTGTCTCGCGCCTCGTCTTCCTCGCTTTCCTCATCTCGTCGTTCAGCATAGCCCACGGCGGCTACCTAACGAAGACGATGCGCAACAGGGAGATCGCCATCACCGGCATCCTCGCCCTCGTTATCTCTGGCGCTGCCGGCATCACCCTCGCTTTCCTCGGCTACGGATATTGGGCGTTGGCATGGCAGCAGGTCGTCTATATCACCGTCATCACCATCGGCCGCTACATCGCCACCGACATCGCCATCCGCCCCACCTCCGACCTACGTCCCATCCGCCGCATGGCACCTTTCGCACTCAAGATTCTCGTCACGAAAATCGTCAACACGCTCTCCGCCAACATCCTCACTCTCATCTTCGGCAGGCTCTACCCCATCAGTCAGGTCGGCCACTACACCCAGGCATACAAGTGGAACACCATGGGCCACTCAGTTGTCACCAACGCCATGGCGCAGATAGCGCAGGCGGTGATGGTAGAGGCTCGCAACACTGACAGCCGTCCCTCGCCTGTCACAGGCAGCGAGACACAGTCAGGCAGCGAGACAGACACGTCGCAGCGTCAGCTGCGCGTCTTCCGCAAGATGGTGCGCTTCACCGCCTTCCTCTCCATGCCCCTCATGCTCGGCATAGCCCTCGTCGCCCCTGAACTCATCCATCTCACCATCGGTCCCCGGTGGCAGCCCTGCGTACCGCTGCTCCGCATACTCTGCATCGCTGGAGCCTTCCTCCCCATCCACACCATCTACCAGAACCTCGCCGTCAGCCGCGGCCGCAGCGACATCTATATGTGGCTCAACCTCCTGCAGATAGCCCTCCAGACAGCCCTCGTCATCCTTCTCCGCCATCAAGGCATGACAGTCCTCGTAGCCGCTTACGCCCTCTTCACCATACTGTGGACGCTCGCCTGGCACCACGCCGCTGCCAAGCTGCTGCCCTGTCGCTGGCGCCATGCCGCAGCCGACATCCTCCCCTACACCCTCGCCGCCGCCGCCGTCATGCTCGCCACCTACCATCTCACATCACCCATAGCCCCGCCTCTGCCCCTAATCCTCACAAAGACAGCCGTCGCCGCCATGCTCTATTGGCTCACGATGCGCCTCCTGCATGACGGCATACTCGCAGAGTGCCATGCATATCTAATCAACACCGTCATCCGCAAACGCAAATGAAACAGCTCACACCGCAAGAGTTCCGCCAGTGGCGGCAGATTATACTCGAAGCCCTGCAGTTCTTCGACCGTTTCTGCGCCACACACCACCTCACCTACTACGCCGTAGGCGGCACCGCCATCGGTGCCGTTCGCCATCACGGCATCATCCCCTGGGACGACGACATCGATGTCGCCATGCCGCGCCCCGACTACGACCGTCTGCTCCGTCTCGCCCCCGCTGCCCTGCCGGCGGAATACCGCCTCGTCACTCCCATCACCGACCCCTGCTACGAACACCCCTTCGCCAAGCTCATCGACACTCGCACACTCCTTGTCGAACACTCCGAAATCCCCTGCCCCATAGGCCTTTTCATCGACATATTCCCCTTAGACGCCACCGATGACGATACCGCCGCAGCCGAGCGCGACCTCATGCGCTACAGCCGTCTGCGCCACCGCCTCGAAGCCGTCTCCTCGCACACCACGCTCTGCACCCACCTCAGCCTCCTGCTCCACCCACACCACTGGGGACGCTTCGCCGTGAAGACCTTGGCATGGCTCTTCCGCCCCGCGATGCGCCGCTACTATCTGCGCCGCCTCGACAGCATCACACGCCGCCACCCCTACACTGGCGCGCGATGGCTTGCCAACTACGGAGGGGCATACACCACACGCGAACGATTCCCCGCCGACTTTCTTGAAGGCGACACGCCGCGCCTGCCCTTCGCCGACGGCGACATACCGCTCTTCCCGCGCTATCATGAATACCTCACCCTCGTCTATGGCGACTATATGCAGCTGCCCCCGCCCGAAAAGCGCATACCACACCACGCGAAACACATCGTCAGGATGAGAGAGGTGACGCCGCACGAAGAGTGAAGCATTCACGACAAAAAGAATCAACCCGCCAACTTGCAACTTGACAACTGAAAGCATGTCGCAGACATGCGAAACGCGTACAGGGCGGTTCTATAATGAATAAAGAAACGGAGAAAACGGCAAACGTCATTTTCTCCGTTTTTTGTTATCCTAAATTCCGCAACACTATTATAAATTCAACTTTTTAACCCAAGTTTGATATCTTATTGGTCGTTATTTTTGCAAATCAGCGTTTTGTG
>CALZMB010000161.1 GCA_945788485.1 uncultured bacterium
ATTGATGAACACAGCTATTATTAATTAATGCGTGAATAATTTATAGAACCTACCATAAACCTGTATGCACAACTCTCCGCATACATCATTCTCTCACAGACCTGTCAAACTGCCATCCACATGACGACTTCCTTCCTGCGTACCCTGCTGTCTTCACTCGCATTTCTGACACCTGCCGTCCTCTCTGCACAGAATCCTTACCTGCCGATGTGGGAATATATTCCCGACGGCGAGCCGTATGTCTTCGACGACCCGGACTCTCCGGGCAGGCAAAGGGTGTATATATACGGCTCGCACGACACTATGGTGAACGGATATTGTGGCAGAGAACTTGTCACATGGTCTGCATCGACAGACAGCCTCACATCGTGGCGATATGACGGCATCATCCTTGAAGGTGGGTTCTATTAATTCGCTTTGTCAGATTTTCGATTTATCTCTGAGAGCAGAGTGTCAGTTTTTGAGGGAGCGATGCGGGCATCGTGACCGATAAAACTGACAGTATGCGCCAGAGAGAAACGAAAAGATGACAAAACGAAACCCATAATTTCAAAATACTTTTTCGGTGGGAATTAATAGAACCCACCTGAAGTGAAGACGAACGCCCTTGGTGAATATCTTGACAAAGAACAGAAAGGCGATGTCTTCTACGCTCCGGACGTGGCAGAGAGAGTGGCGGCTGACGGCAAGAAGATTTACTATCTTTATCCGAACAACCAATGCGGCGGACGCAATGGCATGGTGGCTGTGAGCGAACGTCCCGACGGACCGTTCCGCGTCATCAACTGGAGCGAAGATAATCCCTCTGCCACTGTCGGCGACCTTGGTTTCGACCCCGCAGTGTTCATCGACGACGACGGGAAAGTGTATGGATATTGGGGATTCGGCGAAGCATACATGGCAGAGCTTGACCCTAACACCATGGCGACGGTGAAGCCAGGTGCAAAGGTGTTGCACAACTATATAAGCGGGTATAAGCAGGACGGACCTTTCAGATTCTATGAAGCATCGTCGATGAGAAAGATAAAGGACAAATATGTGCTGATATACAGCCGCGTCACCGCAGACGGAGAATTTGGCCTGCCATCCTCAAACTACACTTTAGCATACGCCTACGGCAATCATCCGACAGGTCCGTTCACATACGGCGGCACCATCATCGACGCACGTTCACGGGGCGTGGACGATGCCGGCAAGACAGTGGCTACAGCAGTCCCGTATGGCAACACACATGGCAGCATCTGCATGATAAACGGCAGATGGCGGGTCTTCTTCCATAGACAGACCGGGACAGACGAATATTCGCGGCAGGCTATGGCGGCGCCGATAGAAATCGAGGTGACTGAAGGAGAAAACGGGAAAATCGTTATCTCTGAAGCAGAATACACTTCAGAGGGTTTCATGACAGTAGGGCTGAATCCTTTCGTACGGCACTCGGCAGGTATAGCATCGTATCTCACAGCGCCGAAACCTGCCATTCACGAATGGCCAAACAACACTTTCTTCGGTTCTTATGTAAAGCCCTTGCGGCTTGACACCATTCCCCGTACTAAGCCATACGACATCAGCGTAAACCATAACCCCGTTGTCAACAACACCTCTGGCTCTGTTGCAGGATACAAATATTTCAATCTTGACAAATCGTACGGAGCACGCCAACTTGCCTTGAACGTCACCATCGAGCCGAAAGGGATAGATGGCGAGATTGATGTTACATCGACAGTCCGTACGCTTCACTTGGCGGAACAAAGGTCGGGACACTTGCCATACGCCATGACATGCCACAACAAAAACAGGGCATCTTCACCGATGTCACGCCAATATCACGTTTCAACGGCAGACATGCCCTGTTTTTCGTTTTCCGCTCTGAGACGGAAGGCAAGTCGCTATGCGACCTGCACGACTTCGTTCTGTGTTCTTCGACCAGGTCGAAGCCCTCCCCGCCACCTCATGTTCTCCTGTCCGCCATCAGAAAGAATAGTTGAACCCGAGGCTCCAATACTCTTTCAACTGGAAATAGCCGTATTTCGTATCTTTCTTAGAGGGCGACGAATCGTCGAAGCGGGGATAGACAAAGACTTTCGTAGATATATATTTAGACAGCTGGAAGGTGAACGTATTCTCCCATTCCACCTCGGCACGCTTGTATGTCGTGTAAGCATAGAGGCGTGTCTGCCACTTTATGATGTCAGAGATTTTATATAGAAGGTCGGTGGTGAATGTGGAACCGAAATCCCATAGAGTATGCTTGCCCTCGTCTATGCCGTGTTTTGTCGCGAGAGAAAGCCTGTCAACATATTTCATGTTGACTGCGAGAGGGGAGATATTCACCGAGCCTGCGAGACGGTTGTTGAACCATGACAGTTTATAGTCCATACCGAGAGAGAGGTTGACAGTGAGCGGCGACATGAAATCAGAATAGACGACAGGGTCGTTAGACTTGTAGCCGTGTGTGAACTGCGTGCTGAGAATCGCCTGCAAGGTGTAGTACCAACGTTTCTCAGCCTGTATTCCGAGCTTTGATGTGAGACGTATGAGGTCTTCAGAACTCTTGTAGTTGTGCAACGTATCGCCTTGCGACGACTGCATTCCGAGCTTCATCTCAAGTTTGTTTTCCCATTTCACCTTCTCCTTGTCGTTATAGTTTGCAAGGACAGCGATGGCGCCGATCATCGAATAGTTCGAATCTCCGCCCTTATACCAGTTGTCAGACACATAATTCTGGAGGAACTGCAGAGAGTAGTCGCCGCCGAAGGACCAGAAGTTAGGCTTCACTGTGACGAGATGGACAGTGCTTGACATTCCTTCTGAGGGTTTGATGACAACAGGCGTCTCTGTCGTCTGAGGCGTGATGTCCAGGTCGTTTCGCATCGGGGCGTCGGGGGTGAGGGTGACAGGTGTCTTTGAAGTGAAATTCTTTTCCGCGTCAAGGACGTGTTCCGGATGCAGAAGATACATCATCATCAGGCTCTTGTCGATGATATCCGATTCGGTCTTTGCCGAATCAAGAGACAGCAAGCGTCTTGAGACATCATATCTGAAATTCAAAGGATACAGCACGCTCAACCGGCTGACAGACGAGAGGCTGTCTGCTGTGCCTCTGACAACTGCTCTGTCTTCTGCCGCTACAGAGTCGTAAAGGCAACGGAGGCGGCAGGTCTCAAGCGAATCGAGATACTGCTGGACATAACCGCCGGTTTGGTGATGGTGGCGTGGAAAGTGGTGTGGATTGTATGCATGTTGCGGAAAGGCTTCGTGACAGGACACTAAAGAAATGATGAGAAAGAAGAGCTTCTTTACCATAATATCAGAGTATATACTTTTTGGAATGTGGGTTTTTGCACCACAAAGTTATATATAATATTTTAAAAATGTTATTTCTTGACATATTTTTTTTGTTATATTATAAAATTGTAGTACATTTGCATTTCAATATGCACATCTCATACGCAAATAATAATATTTTCTGCAAGAGACTCGCCTGCGGACTTGCATGCCGCGGGGGAGTGACAGGCAGAATCCACAATAACAAAAAAAACCAATGGACAAGAACACAATTACAGGATTTATTCTCTTAGCACTGACATTTATTGCTTTCGGCTGGTACAATCAGCCTTCAGACGAAGAGATTGCGGAAGCCGCACGTCAGGATTCTATCGCAAAAGCCGCACAGGCACAAGCCGAGGCCGAGAAGAAGAGCAAGCGACAGCAAGCCGTCTCTATGCAGATGGATTCGACAGCCGCCTTCTTTGCCGCGTCGAAAGGGACAAACCAGGACATCATCCTGAAAAACCAGAAGCTGCAGCTCACCGTCTCTACTAAAGGCGGCACTGTGACAAAGGCGGTCATAAAGGATTTCGCCGACCGCGAAGGCAACAAGGACGTCACTCTCTTTGAGGGGAAAGACCAGAAACTGGCATTCATGTTCGAAGGCAAGACGGAGAACATAAACACCGCCGACCTCTTCTTCTCTCCGAAAAACATCACCGACACCACGGTCACTCTCGTTGCTGAGGCGGGGGCAGGCAAAGGGCTTGAGCTGAGCTATCGCTTAGGCAAGGACTACCTGCTGCACGCACAACTCAGGATGACCGGCATGGGAGGGATGTTCTCGCCGTCATGCAAGACAATGGACATCGAATGGAGCGAGAGATGCAAACAGCAGGAGAAAGGCTTCACCTTTGAAAACAGATACGCTTCGCTTACATGGCATAATGCCGAAGGAGGAACGGACTATCTCAGCGAGACAAGCGAGAAAACGGACGAGCCTATAGAGGAGGCGACTGACTGGATTGCATTCAAGAACCAGTTCTTCTCAGCCGTGATGATAAGCCGCGACAATTTCAAGGAGAATGCTCTCGCCACCAGCGTGCCGCAGGAGAAAGGCTCTGGCTATCTCAAAAACTATGCAGCCCGACTGAAAACAGAGTTCGACCCGACAGGAAAGAAAGCGTCAGAGTTTGAGTTCTATTACGGACCAAATGATTTCCGTCTCCTCCAAAGCATCGAAGAAGAAAGCTCTTTCGGGAAAGACCTGCAGCTCGAGCGTCTCGTCTATCTCGGATGGCCGCTCTTCAGATACATCAACAGATGGTTCACGCTCTACGTCTTCGACTGGCTCACGGCAATGAACATCCCGATGGGTATCGTAATCATCCTCATCACGCTCATTCTCAAAGCCATCACCTATCCTATGGTGCGCAAGAGCTATATGTCATCTGCCAAGATGCGTGTGCTGCGTCCGAAACTCGAAGAGGCTACAAAGAAATACGACAAACCGGAGGACCAGATGAAGAAACAGCAGGAGATGATGATGCTCTACTCGAAATACGGGGTGTCGCCAATGTCCGGCTGCCTGCCTATGCTCATACAGTGCCCTATCTGGATCGCGATGTTCAACTTCGTGCCGAACGCCATACAGCTGAGAGGAGAATCGTTCTTGTGGATTGACGACCTCTCGACATACGACCCCATCATCGAATGGAACACAAACATCTGGCTCATCGGCGACCACCTGTCGCTCACATGTATCCTCTTCTGTGCGGCAAACCTTGTCTATTCTTGGTTCACCATGCAACAGCAGAAAGACCAGATGATAGGCCAGCAGGCTGAGCAGATGAAGATGATGCAGTGGATGATGTTTGCCATGCCGCTGATGTTCTTCTTCATGTTCAACGACTATTCGTCTGGCCTGAACTTCTACTATTTCATCTCTCTCTTCTTCTCGGCTGCCATCATGTTCGCACTGAGAAAGACAACCGACGACAAGAAACTTCTTGCCAAACTCGAAGCGAGATACAAGGAGAACGAAGCAAACCCAAGCAGAAAATCCTCAGGTCTCTATGCTAAACTCGAAGAGATGCAGCGCAAGCAGCAGGAAATGGAAAAACAGCGTGAGGCATTGAGAAACAAAAGATTAGGGAAATAAGTCAAGGACAAACCATTAATGACTATACACAAATGATCAAGACACTCATTATCGCGACAGCAATGGCAAT
>CALZMB010000162.1 GCA_945788485.1 uncultured bacterium
TGGTATCAGCCCTAATTTAATCTCAATGTGGAATGTTTAGCGGACAGTAATAATTCAGAATAAGTTTCAAAATCTTAGAGATTCTTATAATAATTCGGGGGTGTGTCGGTACTGTTGACACACCCCCTTAAATATGTGCCGGCAAGCGGACTTATTGTTTTTTCTCTGCCTTGTACGAGGCGGAGCTCATGATTCTCTCTATTTCCTCAAACTCCTTGCCTTTGTTCAGTTCGAGATACATCGTATAGAGCATGGGAGCCCATCTGCGCTGGAATTTCGGTCTCATGCTGCGGTATTGTTCTATGTATGGCAGGGCTTTGGCGTAGATTTCGTTTGTCTTCTTCCGTCGGCTTCTGTTGCCCTTGTTTTGTTCGTAGTATTGCCATGCCTTGTTGAAATATGCCGAACCGACGTTGTAGTATGCCTCTGCCAGCTGATCGTTGATTTCTAAAAGTGAATCGCCAAGTGCTATACATTCGTCGTATTTTTCTTGGTTCAGCTGCAGGATGTTCAGCGCAAGTTGATACGCGATGTTCTCGGGCTGTCGGCTTATCGCTTTCATCACTATATCCTCCACTTCTGACGTCTCGCCTCGTTGTGAGTAATAATCGAAGAGGCGCGGGAAGAAGAATGGATAGTCTGAGTGTTGCTCGAAGCCTTGTTTCAGGTATGCAACGGCTTTGGCTGTATCACCCTTTTCTTTATATATATCATATAGAAGCGAGAGAAGTGCGGCTTGTGTCGGTTGGTTCTCTAAAGC
This sequence comes from uncultured bacterium, assembly GCA_945788485.1. Classification (GTDB taxonomy): domain Bacteria; phylum Bacteroidota; class Bacteroidia; order Bacteroidales; family Bacteroidaceae; genus Prevotella. The sequence continues at coordinate 761 of CALZMB010000162.1, forward strand.
AGCCTGCTCGTATTTTTCTATTCCGGAGTAATCTTTCATCTGGCAGGCGGACAGAACGGCAAGGTATGCTGCTTCCGTCCGAAGAGTGTCGGTAGAAAGATAGTTGAACTGCTGGAAGAGTGGCTGGTTGAAGCTCTGCAAATAGATATCGATGCACGAGAAGGCATCGTTGTATTTTTTGTTATAGTAGTAGAATTGGCATCCTCTGAAAAGATTAGGGCGTAAAAGATTGAGATACTCCGCATTCTTGCGGCGGTATTTCAGTTTTGCCCTTCCTTTGCTATCTGGCAGTGCATCGAGCGAATCGAGTTGCACGAATGCTGAAAACATCTTTTGCAATGAACTGAACAGTGTTGTGGTGTCTGACAGTTGTTTCAGGTAGAGTTTCTCGTTTGTGTTCTCGTATTGTTTCTTCACGATGTCGGCAAGAAGGACGTAGTTGTCAATCTTGTTCTTTTGTTCTGGATCAGAGAGAACGGTGTGCATCAGGCTTTCTGCTTTGTCCAATGACTTGTTCTGTTTGAGAAGCGTTTTCGCTTCTGACAGTTCCCGTTTCTGAGCCGATATGTTCTCAACCCCCAAAACACATGATACAACAATTACCAAAAGTGTAAGAATATTTCTATGCATGATAATGATTTTGGATAAAGAAGATTATTTGTGTTAAGTAGGTGTGCGTGTTTGTTTCTGTATGCAATCAGAAACTCTTCATTTAATGGGAGTTAACGCAGGTGTTTTAAGCCATCCGTTAACTCCCATTTGTTGTTGTCATGTATCATGCGTCGCATGATGCATGTTGATAGATTACTGCACTTTTTCTAAAGCATATTCTACACGCTCAAGAGGGTATCTCCAGTTCACCTGGTCGCAGTTAGGATCGGCAGCTTTCACTTCCTCAAGAATGTTCTTTGCCTTTGTGAGGTCTGCAAGTCCGGCCTGCTTCGCTTCCGGTTTGATAGTGCCTCTCGCGTCGGTGTTGGCATCTATGTAAGCGGCTGCCTTGTTCAGATAGCATACGCCGAGATTGAGTTTTGCAGCAAGGAAGTCAGGCTTTGCTGCCACGGCTTTCTCGTATGCAGCGATTGCCTCGTCGTATTTTCCTTCGTTCTGTGCACTCTGTCCGATGTATGCGTTAGCCATCGGGTCGGCAGGATTCTGTGCGAGACGGTTGTTGAGAAGTGTTTTCGCATTCTCCTTGTCGCCGGATTCTTCATAGAGACCTACGAGTTTCGCGAAGATGTTCTCGTTAGCGGGGAACATCTCGTAGAGCCCTTTCACCTCGGTGATGAAAGCCGTGGTGTCGATGGCGGCTGTCTTTGCCTGCTCTTCGAGAGCGCCGAGTTTCACGATGATGACGTCAGTGGCTATGCTGTCGCGGTCCTGGGAGTTGAGGGCGGCGTCAGCGTATGCCTTGCATTTATCCATGTTCTTGTCGAAATATGCGGCAAGAGCTGCATAGTAGGCAATTTGTCCGAAGTTCTGCTCGCGAGAGAAATCAGTCTTGTCGAAGAGAGGCTGTGTGCGTGTCTCGACGAAAGAGCCGAAGAATCTTGAAGCGTTTGCATAGTCTTTTGCATTGTAAGAGTCGAGGCCTGCCTGCACCATGTTCTGGCGGATGGTCATCAGACGGTCGGCGTTCTTGCTCTTATACTTGCCTTTCTCGTCATACGCGTTGCATTTGATGGCAGCCTGAATGGCGTTGAAGGCAGTCATGTTTTTCTCTTCTGTCATCTTCACGCGCACCTCTTCGTTCTTTGAGAGCTGTGCCTCGATGGCGGCCTTTTCTGCCTTGGCATTCTCAGAGAGAGCGAGATCTACGAGTTTGTTGTAGGCAAAGGCTTTGTCTTCATTGCTGAAGTTAGCCTCATTAGCCTTTATAGCCTGCTCTGCCTCAGCATAGCTTTTCATCTTCTTGATGGCTTTAGCCTCGGGTGATGTTTGTGCTTGGGCAGCGACATTGAAAAGCACTGCTGCAGCCATTACAATTAATTTCTTCATAACTGTTAGTTGTTATTGATTAGGTTAATATTAATGTATGTGATTTTTGTTTATGCAAACTTAGTTCTGGTTGACATCGTCCACAATCTCTATCATCGAAGAGTTGTCTGCATTGTCAGGATTGTCGTTACGGGCATTGTCCTCCGTTGTGTTGTCAGAATCGCCGTTGTTCTTTGCCCATTCTTCACGGCTTGCATTCTCGACATACGCCTCAAGTTCAGCGCCCATCACTTTGCAGACGCTTGCGATGACATCGTTCTTCTTTGCGAGATTTATCAGCCGTACGCCTTGTGTGGCACGTCCCTGCAGCCTGCATTCTTTTACGGAGAGACGGATGACGATGCCAGATTTGTTGATAATCATCAAGTCATGCTGTTCCGTCACATTCTTTATCGCGACGACCTTGCCAGTCTTCTCTGTGACATCGAGCGTCTTGACACCTTTTCCGCCACGCGCCGTGATGCGGTAGATATTATCTACCCCACCCTCTTCGTTCGGAATGTCGATTGGAGTGCGTTTGCCGTACCCCTTCTCTGAAACGACGAGCACGGATTCTTCGTGTGCTTTGTTGACGACAATCATTCCGATTGCCTCGTCGTCGTCGCCATCAAGCCTCATACCTCTCACGCCTGTAGAGACACGTCCCATGGTGCGTATGTCGTTCTCGTGGAAGCGAACGGCACGTCCGTTGCGCGACGCTATGATGAGCTCGTTCTCACCGTTTGTGAGGCGTACGTCAACGAGGTCGTCACCTTCAAGAAGGTTTATTGCAATGACACCGTTAGAGCGGGGACGTGAATACTGCTCAAGACATGTCTTCTTCACCGTGCCGTTCTTTGTGCAGAAGATGACATAATGGTTTCTTACAAACTCTTCGTCGCTCAAGCCTCTGAGACGCAGAATTGACTGCACTTGGTCGTCAGGTTCGATGTTGAGCATATTCTGTATGGCTCTGCCCTTGGAGTCTTTGTTGCCCTCGGGTATCTCATAGCATTTCAGCCAGTAGCATCTGCCTTTCTTTGTGAAGAAGAGCATGGTGTTGTGCATTGTCGCAGGATAGATGTCCTGGGTGAAATCCTGGTCGCGTGTTCGTGTGCCGCGTGAGCCTACGCCGCCACGCGCCTGCTCCTTGAATTCGGACAGTGCAGTACGCTTGATATATCCCATGTGCGAGATAGTGATGATGACAGGGTCGTTCGGATAGAAATCTTCCGGGTTGAACTCTTCGCTAGAGTATTTTATCTCGGTGCGGCGTTCGTCGCCATATTTCTCCTTCACTTCCTGCAGCTCGTCTTTCATCACTTTGCGGCAGAGCATTGGGTCGTCGAGGATAGACTGCAAAAATTCGATGGTCTTCATGATTTCGTCGAACTCGGCATGCAGCTGTTCCATACGCAGGCCTGTGAGCTGTGAGAGTCTCATGTCAACGACATATTTTGCCTGCACCTCGTCGAAGTTGAATGCCGTCATGAGTTTCTGTACGGCTTCGCCCGGTGTCTTTGAGCTTCGGATGAGTTTCACTACCTCGTCGATGTTGTCGCACGCGGTGATGAGGGCCTCGAGAAGATGCGCTCTCTCTTTCGCTTTCTTCAGCTCAAACTTTGTGCGGCGTATGGTGACGTCATGACGGTGCTCGACAAAATACTTTACGCAGTCTTTGAGTGTGAGGAGGCGCGGACGGCCTTTCACGAGAGCTATGTTATTGACAGAGAATGAGCTTTGCAGTGCAGTCATCTTGAAAAGCTTGTTCAGGATGACGTTCGCGTTTGCATCTTTCTTGCAATCCACCACAATTCGCATACCTTGTCTGCCTGTCTCGTCGTTGACATTCGATATGCCGTCAATCTTGCCTTCTTTCACCAATTCGGCAATGTTCTCTATGAGCTGTGCTTTATTGACCCCGTACGGTATTTCCGTAACCACAATCTTGTCGTGCTGGTCGTCGCTTTCAATCTCTGCCTTCGCACGGATGACGATGCGTCCCTTGCCCGTCTCGTAGGCGTCTTTCACGCCTTGTATGCCGTAGATGTAAGCCCCGGTCGGGAAGTCTGGCGCCTTGATGTGTTGCATCAGGCCGTCGGTGTCGATATCCGGGTTGTCGATGTATGCGCAGCATCCGTCGATCACCTCTCCAAGATTGTGTGTTGGCATATTCGTCGCCATACCTACAGCGATGCCGTTTCCGCCGTTGACGAGGAGGTTGGGGATTTTTGTAGGCATGACAGTGGGTTCGAGCAGCGAGCCGTCGAAGTTGTTTGTCATGTCAACGGTGTCCTTGTCGAGGTCGTCCATGATATGTTCGCCCATCTTCGACAACCTGCACTCGGTATAACGCATAGCCGCAGCAGAGTCGCCATCGACAGAACCGAAGTTTCCTTGTCCGTCAACAAGAGTATAGCGCATGTTCCAGTCTTGCGCCAGACGCACGAGAGCGCCGTAAACTGACGAATCGCCATGAGGGTGATATTTACCAAGCACCTCACCTACGATTCTCGCGCATTTCTTGTATGGCTGGGCACTGGTGTTGTTTATACCCATCATTCCGTACAGGATGCGTCGGTGGACCGGTTTGAAGCCGTCTCTCACGTCTGGGAGAGCACGTGCTACGATAACCGACATCGAATAGTTGATGTAGCTTGACTTCATCTCTTCTTCGATGTCAATCTTCATGATTCTGTCGTTGTCTATTGTCTGTGTAATATCCA